>CAZYDL010000074.1:1615-12864 GCA_964646305.1 uncultured Desulfobacula sp.
ATTTAAAAAATACCCTTTTATAATCTTAAACACTTTAAAATGAAAAAACCTGCGGTTTATTTTACAATTTTTTTTTAATATTTTTTTTAGCTCGAACAAGCAAGGCATCTACTGCAGGAGTTGAACGATCAAGAATCTGAGCAATTTCAGCATAGGAGAGCCCCTGATAAAATTTTAAAGTTACAGCAAGCCTCTGGGCAGATGGCAATGTATTAAGGATATCAAAAATCTGGCGGGTTTGTTCAGCTTTTAATAGTTGATTTTCAGGAGTTGCACAATCAGCATCAATCTGCGAATGTTTTTTTAAGGGAAATGGCGCCAAAAACAAATTTCTTATTTTTAAAGCCCGCATTTTATTCAAATAAAGATTAATTGCAATACGATATATCCAGGTGGAGAACTTTGCACGTTTTTTATATTTTGGGGCTGATTTCCATACTCTTAAAAAAACATCCTGTGAAAGATCTTCTGCCTGAGATTTATCTCCTATTAAACGCCAGATAAAGTTTAAAATTGAATTCTGGTGAACCTGTATAAGAGTGGTAAAAGCTTGTTTATCGCCTTTTGCAACTCTTTGCATAAGCTCTTCATCAGTTTGCTTTTTACCTGGGTATTCTCCCATTGGGCTGGATTCAGTCATTATTCAGCAAAATATTTTTAATTCATTGATGTTCATAGGTGATTGGAAATCATATCAGTTGGAAGAAAAGTTGCAATCTTTATTTTTCACCATATTATTGACATTATAAATGATTTCAAGTTAATGAAGAAGACATTTTAAAGGTATAAAAATAAAGGAGTTGCCATGTCAATCTATACTCCCACAAGGGATGATGCATTAAAGCTGTTAAAAAAGTATAATAAAAAAGAGGGGTTGATCCGGCATGCTTTTGCCGTTGAAGCTGTTATGGGGCATTTTGCTCAACGTTTTAATGAAGATGAAGAAAAATGGAGGGTCATTGGATTGGTGCATGATCTTGATTATGAACAATTTCCCCAAGAGCACTGCCACAAATGTATTGAATTGTTTAAAGAACACAATTGGCCTGAAGATTATATACGGGCAGTCATCAGTCATGGTTATGGAATTTGTACAGATGTGAAACCTGAAACCAATCTTGAAAAAACACTCTATGCCATTGATGAACTTACGGGCCTTGTGGCAAGCTCTGCCCTGGTAAGACCCTCAAAAAGTATTCTTGATATCAAGGCAAAATCTGTCAAAAAGAAATTTAAGGATAAAAGGTTTGCAGCAGGAGTTGACAGGCAGGTTATCACACAGGGTGCCGAGTTCCTTAATATGGAGCTTTCAGAGCTGATCACACAAGTAATTTTAGGCATGCGGCCTGTGGCAGAAACCATTGGTTTAAAAGGGAATTTGTAGTTTAAGAGTTTCAGCAAAAATTGATCAGTTAAAACCAGAGTATTTTTTATCACCTTTTAGAGGACAATGTCTCTTGTGCAGCAATGTAAATCCAGGCAGGATCATATAGAGTATACTGCCCTCTCTTTTAAAGGGAATGGTTTGTGTGGAAGATTAAAACAATAACCTTTAGACATACAAAATAGAAAATGCTTGTCGCAAAGCGTTTAATGTAGTAAAAAAAAATGTTTAACAATAAGTATTAAAAGATTTACCCATGGCAGCATAACCCGGCAATATTTTGTGTTATGCTCGTTAAATTTATAAAAAGGAAATACAATGAAAATACATGAATATCAGGCAAAGGAGTTGTTCAGACAATACAATGTTCCTGTTCCTGAAGGCAAGGCTGTTTTTTCTGTTGAAGAAGCAAAAGAGGCGGCTCAAGATTTAGGTAATTTTCCTGTGGTTGTTAAAGCTCAAATTCATGCTGGAGGAAGAGGTAAAGGCGGTGGGGTAAAGCTTGCATCTTCAATGGAAGAGGTAGAAACCTTTGCCGGTGATATTCTTGGCATGACCCTTGTTACCCACCAGACAGGACCTGAAGGCAGGCTTGTGAAAAAATTATTGGTTGAAGCAGGCCAGCAAATTGAAAAAGAGCTTTATTTAAGCCTTCTTGTGGACAGAGCTACAGCATCTGTTGCTATAATGGCAAGCCGTGACGGTGGTATGGATATTGAGCAGGTGGCAGCAAATACACCGGAGCGAATTATAAAAGTTCAAGTTGATCCCTTAATGGGGATTCAGGGATACCAGTTAAGACAGGTAGGATTTGGGCTTGAACTTCTAGGCGCTGCCATGAAACAATTTTCTTTGCTTTTATCTAATTTATATAAATTTTTTATTGCCAACGACTGCTCCCTTGTTGAAATCAATCCCTTGATTTTAACTTCAGATGATAAGGTCATGGCCCTGGATGCTAAAGTCGATTTTGATTCCAATGCCCTTCACCGTCATAAAGATCTCATGGAACTCAGGGATCTGGATGAAGAAGATCCCATGGAGGTTGAAGCATCAAAATATAAT
The DNA here is from genome assembly GCA_964646305.1 of uncultured Desulfobacula sp. Taxonomy (GTDB): domain Bacteria; phylum Desulfobacterota; class Desulfobacteria; order Desulfobacterales; family Desulfobacteraceae; genus Desulfobacula. Next base: position 4,065 of record CAZYDL010000074.1, read on the forward strand.
CTAAATTACATCAACCTTGATGGTAATGTGGGCAATATCGTCAACGGAGCCGGCCTTGCCATGGCAACCATGGATATAATAAAAAATGCCGGAGCAACTCCTGCTAATTTCATGGATGTAGGGGGCGGAGCAAGTTCTGAGCAGGTTGAGAATGCATTTAAAATTATCCTGGCAGATGAGAAGGTTAAGGCTGTTTTGATTAATATTTTCGGTGGTATTTTAAGGTGTGATAATTTTGCACAGGGTGTGGTGGATGCAGCCAAAAAAACCGGTATTAATATTCCTGTGGTTGTGCGCATGGAAGGCACCAATGTGGATAAGGGAAAGAAAATTTTAAATGATGCCAACCTTGGTTTGATTAGTGCTGTTGATCTTGCCGATGCAGCACAGAAGATTGCTGCTGCAGTTTAGTTAAGGAGATTAAAAGTGAGTATATATATAAATAAAGATACAAAGGTCGTTGTACAGGGCATTACCGGTAATGAAGGGTCTTTCCATACAAGAGCATGCCTGGAGTATGGAACAAAGGTAGTGGCAGGCGTAACTCCCGGAAAGGGCGGGCAGAAAATGGACAGTGTTCCGGTTTTTAATACTGTTAAACAGGCAGTTGAAGAGACAGGAGCCACAGCATCCCTTATTTTTGTTCCCCCACCATTTGGCGCAGATGCCATTATGGAAGCTGCAGATGCCGGAGTTGAACTGATTGTGACCATTACAGAAGGAGTGCCTATTCTTGATATGGTTAAGGTGAAAAATTTTCTTGGCACAAAAAATTGCCGTCTTATCGGCCCTAACTGCCCTGGTATTATCACTCCTGAAGAGTGCAAAATAGGTATTATGCCGGGCAATATTCATAAAAAGGGCAATATAGGTGTGATTTCACGCTCTGGAACTCTTACCTATGAAGTTGTTGACCAGTTGACTAAACTTGGAATGGGTCAATCTACATGTATCGGTATAGGTGGTGATCCTGTAAATGGAACCAATTTTATTGATGTGCTTGAAGCGTTTCAAAACGATGATGAAACAAAGGCAATTGTAATGGTTGGTGAAATCGGCGGCAGTGCAGAAGAAGAAGCTGCACAATATATAAAAGAAAATTTAACTAAACCTGTTGTGGGTTTTATTGCAGGTCTTACCGCTCCTCCGGGCAGGCGCATGGGACATGCAGGAGCTATTATTTCAGGCTCCAGTGGAACAGGTGCTGCTAAAATTCAGGCTTTTAAAGATAATGGTGTTCATGTCTGCGAAAATCTCGGACAGATAGGTCAAATTTGTAAAGATGTGTTTTGATATTTAAAATTGAGGTGAGGGAGGTTAAAAAAATTGAATAGTTTTATTATGGAATCAACTGAAAAAAAGAGCAGAATACCTGCAAGACTGGATTTTGTCCAGAGTGGAACAGGCTTGATACTCGGGTTGTTCATGTGGGTACACATGTTTCTTATCTGCAGTATTATTCTGGGAAAAGGCTCTTTTAACTTTGTGGCAAATTTCATGGAGCTTGCCTTTTTGTCCGATACAGGGCATGGGTATCCCATTGCAGTCTTTTTTGCTGTTTGTACAATATTTACACTCTTTATCATCCATGCACTGCTGGGGGTAAGAAAATTTCCAATCTCCTGGAAACAGCACAGGATTATTGTAGACCAGATGCAGATGATGAAACATCAAGATACTAACTTGTGGTATATCCAGGTGGTTACAGGGTTTATAATGTTTTTTGCAGGCTCTGTTCATCTTTATACCATGTTGACCAATCCAGGCTCCATTGGCCCTTATATGTCGGCGGACAGAATTGTGTCAGGCAATATGTGGCCTCTTTATATAATTCTTCTTATCTGTGTCGAATTCCATGCCACCATCGGTATATACAGGCTTTGCATGAAATGGGGATGGTTTGCCGGCAAAGATGCCAGAAAATCCAGAAAAATGCTTAAAACACTTAAAAACAGACTTACTATCTTCTTTCTAAGTATTGGGATTCTGGCCTTATTGGTTTTTATTGTAATTGGTATCGGGCACAGGGATAAGGCAGGCGAAAAATACGATAATCATGTTACAGCTGTTATGGATCAGGTGCAGATGGATGACAAAGCCCTGGAAAATGAAGCTCAAATTGAAGAACAGGCTGAGCCGGTTGGAAATAATTATTCCAGTGAACAGGACAATTCTCTTGAAAAGATTGTGACAGATGACCATGAAGAAGAAAACAAATCAGCTGATGAAACTGATCAAGTAGAGGTACATTAAATGAAAATTATATATACAGATTCACTTGTAATTGGCGGCGGGCTGGCAGGGCTTAGAATTGCCATTGCATCCATGCAGAGAGGCTTTGACACTATTGTTCTGTCTCTGGTTCCTGCCAAAAGATCCCACTCTGCTGCTGCCCAGGGAGGCATGCAGGCAAGCCTTGGTGCTACAATTAAAGGAGATGGTGATGATGAAGAAATCCATTTTGCAGACACAGTCAAGGGAAGCGACTGGGGGTGTGATCAGGATGTTGCAAGAATGTTTGTCAACACTTCTCCCAAGGCAATACGGCAGTTATCTGCCTGGGGCGTGCCATGGTCAAGGGTAAGACGGGGCGATCGAGAAGTTGTTATCAATGGTGAAAAAGTTACAATTACTGAAAAAGATGAAGCCCATGGTCTTATTACAGCAAGAGACTTTGGCGGTACAAAAAAATGGAGAACCTGTTATACCTCGGACGGCGCCGGGCATACCATGCTCTATACCATGGATAACAAGGCTATTCAGATGGGTATCCCTGTCCATGAAAGAAAAGAGGCCATTGCTCTTATCCACGAAGACGGGGTATGCCATGGTGCTGTTGTAAGAGACCTTATTACAGGCGAACTCATTGCCTATGTAGCAAAAGCCACCACAATCGCTACAGGAGGGTATGGAAGACTTTATTCCATCTCTACCAATGCTGTGATTTCCGAAGGTATAGGAACGGCCATAGCCCTTGAAACAGGAATTGCAACCCTTGGCAACATGGAAGCTGTTCAGTTCCATCCAACAGCCATTGTACCGGTTGGAATTCTTACTACAGAAGGATGCCGTGGAGACGGTGGTCTGCTTCTTGATAAGGATGGATACAGATTCATGCCGGATTATGAGCCAGGCAAAAAAGAGCTGGCATCAAGGGATGTTGTATCCCGTAGAATGACCGAGCACATGAGAAAAGGCAAGGGAGTGCCCTCGCGCTATGGTGATCATCTCTGGCTTGATATAACTCTGCTTGGACGCAAACACATTGAAAAGAATTTAAGGGAAGTAAAAGAAATCTGTGAGTATTTTCTTGGTATTGACCCTGTTGAAGAGTATATTCCAGTGCGACCCACCCAGCATTATTCCATGGGTGGAATCAGAACAAAAGCCACCGGCGAAAGCCCGACACTTAAAGGACTTTTCTCTGCCGGAGAAGCAGCATGCTGGGATATGCACGGATTTAACAGGCTTGGCGGCAACTCTGTTGCTGAAACTGTTGTGGCAGGAATGATTGTTGGTGAATATGTGGCAGATTACTGCACTGTAAACTCTTTAAACGTAAGTGCAGGCACCATTGAGTATTTCATGAAAAGAGAAGAGAAAAAAATCACAGATCTTCTTGTAAGAGATTTTGGTGAAAATCCATTTGAGTTAAAAGCTCAGATGCAGAAAATCATGATGGATAAGGTTGGTATTTTTAGAAACGGAGAAGATCTTGAACAGGCAGTTGAAGAGTTAAAGGTTTTAAATCAGAGAGCTAAAAAAATTGCCCTGAGAAACAGGATCAGCTCTTCCAATCCTGAGCTTGTGGAAGCCATCAGAGTGCCCAAGATGATTAAACTTGCACAATGTGTTGCCTATGGTGCCATGCTTAGGACAGAGAGCCGCGGTGCCCATGCAAGGGAAGATTATCTTGAAAGAAATGATAAAGAGTGGTTAAAAAGAACTCTTACCACATGGCAGGATGACAGCGCAGATCTTCCAGAAGTCACCTACGAAGACTTAGATATCATGAAAATGGAAATGCCGCCTGCATCAAGGGGATATGGTGTGGATAATACTGTCCATCATCCTGATACAGAAAAACGGGAAAAAGAGATAGAAGAGATTAAAAAAGCAAATCCAGGAGCAGACAGATTTGAGCTCCAGGAGCTATTAAATCCAATTACAATTCCAGATAAATTTAAAGGTAGAAATGAGCGTATAGGCAGGGGGTATAAATAATGAGCGACCAGGAAAGAATTTTAAAATTTCAAATATTCAGATACAACCCCCAGAAGGGGGGAGACAAGCCCCGCATGGAAACCTATGAGGTTACAGAGGCTCCGGGTATGACAATTTTTATTGCATTAAATGATATCCGTGAACAGCAGGACCCTTCCCTGCAGTTTGATTTTGTCTGCAGAGCTGGTATCTGCGGCTCATGTGCCATGGTGGTCAATGGGCAGCCAACCCTTGCATGCAGAACCTTAACTGCCAACTATGAAAATGGCGAGATTACACTTCTGCCTTTACCAGGATTTGAGCTCATTGGAGATCTTTCTGTAAATACAGGCAAATTCATGCGGGCCATGTCTGAAAGAGTGGAATCCTGGATCCATGATAAATATGCAGACATAGTTAATTTTGAACAACTTGAAGAGAGAATGGATCCTGATGTTGCCGATGAGATATATGAACTTGAACGATGTGTGGAGTGTGGATGCTGCGTATCTGCATGTGCCACAAAACGTATGAGACCAGATTTTCTCTCTGCTGTCGGATTTATGCGGCTTGCCAGATTTGCCCTTGATCCAAGAGATAAACGTACTGATGAAGAGTTCTATGAAATCATGGGAGATGATGATGGAGTATTTGGCTGCATGACTCTTCTTGGATGTGAAGATTATTGTCCTAAAGATCTGCCGCACCAGACACAGATTGCTTATTTGCGCAGAAAGATGGTAATGGTCAGTTAATCAAAGAATATTAACCTAAAGGTGATATATGACTCAATTCAAGTTTGAAACAATGTTTCCTCTAAAAGAGGATAATACCAAATATCGCAAGTTATCCAAAGAATTTGTCAGGGTAAAAGAGTTTGAGGGCAAAGATATACTGATGGTGGAGCCTTCAGGATTGGCCCTGTTATCAGAGCAGGCATTCAAGGATGTTGCCCATCTTTACAGGTCAGAACATCTTGCAAAATTAAAGATGATTATTGATGATCCTGAAAGCTCTGACAATGACCGCTATGTGTCTCTTGAGCTTTTAAAAAATGCTGTTATTGCTTCTGACAGGGTTTATCCCATGTGCCAGGATACGGGAACTGCCATTGTCATGGCAAAAAAAGGACAACAGGTGTGGACATGGTCGGATGATGAAGAAGAGTTGGCAAAGGGCACTTTTAAAGCCTATACTAAAAATTATTTGAGGTATTCCCAGAATACTCCCTTTACCATGTATAAAGAGAAAAACAGTAAAACAAATCTTCCGGCACAAATTGATATTACAGCTGTCCAGGGAGAAGAATACAAGTTTTTATTCATGGCAAAAGGCGGCGGTTCCGCCAATAAAACTTCACTTTTCCAGATGACAAAGGCAGTGTTAAATTCTGAAGAAACTTTGATAGATTTTATGATGGAAAAAATGAAGGCGCTTGGAACAGCAGCCTGTCCTCCATACCATATTGCCTTTGTTGTTGGAGGAACTTCAGCAGAATTAAATTTAAAGGCTGTTAAATTAGCTTCTGTACGATACCTTGATTCTCTGCCAACTAAAGGCAGTGAAACAGGTCATGCTTTCAGAGATATTGATCTTGAAGAGAAAGTTCTGGTTCGTTCCCAGGAACTTGGGCTTGGCGCCCAGTTCGGGGGGAAACATTTTGCCCTTGATATGCGGATAATCCGCCTTCCAAGGCATGGAGCATCATGCCCTATAGGTCTTGGCGTCTCATGTTCTGCCGACCGTCAGATTCTGGGAAAAATTACACGGGATGGTATATTCCTTGAGCAGTTGGAAGAGGATCCAGGCTCTTATCTGCCTAAACATGAACCTGAAATCAAAGAAGCTGTTCACATTGATCTTGACAAACCCATGGACGAAATCAGGGCTGAGTTATCCAAATATCCTGTTGCCACAAGGTTGTCCTTGAACGGTAAAATTATTGTGGGAAGGGATATTGCCCATGCAAAATTTATGGAAAGACTGGAAGCCGGCAAGGGTTTACCCCAATATTTAAAAGATCATATGATCTATTATGCAGGTCCTGCTAAAACTCCAGAAGGCGAAGCCTCCGGATCATTTGGCCCCACAACTGCCGGAAGAATGGACCCCTATGTTCCTGTTTTTCAAAAAGAGGGTGCTTCCATGATCATGCTTGCAAAGGGAAATAGAACCAGTCAGGTCACTGAATCATGCAAAAAGCACGGTGGCTTTTATCTTGGTTCCCCAGGTGGTCCTGCTGCAAGGATTGGAAAAGATTTTATCAAAAAAGTTGAACTTATAGAATATGAAGAACTTGGCATGGAAGCTGTTTATATGATTACAGTGGAAAATTTTCCAGCTTTTATTATTGTGGACGACAAAGGCAATGACTTCTACGCTGATCTTTGATGTATTAAAATTGTAGTTTAAAATAACCCTGGGGAAAATTTTTATTTACTTCCAGGGTTATTTTTTTGTGTTGCAAAGCTAAGATGTATTTTTTATTGTAATGTATCGTCGGGAGTTTGAAAGTATCAGGTTTTGATCGTATTGTGTGAAGGAGCGGGCATGGACAAAAATGATAAAAAATATAAAGCTTATCTTGATATTCTGCATGAAGAACTTGTTCCTGCCATGGGCTGCACAGAACCCATAGCCATTGCATATGCAGCAGCAAAGGCAAGGGAAATCCTTGGCAGCACGCCTGATCATGTCCTGATTGAAGCAAGTGACAATATAATTAAAAATGTTAAAAGTGTTGTTGTCCCAAATACAGGAAACTTAAAAGGGATAGCTGCCTCTGCTGCTGCTGGAATTATTGCCGGTGATGCTGACAAGGCTCTTGAGGTTATCTCATCTGTAAGTGATGCCAAAAAAAAGGCGATTAAAGTTTTTCTTGAAAGCAAGGAGATAAAAATATGCAAATCAAAAAGTGATTTGAAATTTGATTTACTTGTTAAGGTTTCCCGCGGGGAATCAAAAGCCTGTGTACAGATTTCCCACTTTCACACCAATATAGTTTTAATTACAAAGAATGATGAAATTGTTTATCAGAATCAGGACTGTGATGAAATTAATACTTCTGGCCTTACAGATCGTTCAATTTTAAATATAAAAGATATTATTGAGTTTGCCCAATTTATTGAGATTTCTGAAGTTGAACAATTGCTGCAGCAACAGATTGATTATAATACAAAGATAGCCAGAGAAGGGATTAAGGGGGAGTGGGGTGCAAATATTGGTTCTGTTCTTCTTAAAATCTGGGGTGATGATATAAAAATCAGGGCAAAAGCAATGGCTGCTGCTGGATCAGATGCCAGGATGAGCGGGTGTGAACTCCCGGTTGTAATAGTCTCCGGAAGTGGTAATCAGGGGATTACAGCTTCTGTTCCTGTCATTGAATATGCAAGAGAGCTGAAAGTTGAAAAAGAGGTGTTGTTCAGGGCTTTGATTGTATCCAACCTTGTTACCATACATCAGAAAACAGGAATTGGGAGATTGTCGGCATATTGCGGAGCTGTAAGCGCCGGAGTCGGTGCTGGAGCAGGGATTGCCTGGCTTCATGGTGGCAGGTTTACTCAAATTTCCCATACAATAGTCAATGCCCTTGCAATAGTATCCGGGATCATATGTGATGGAGCTAAACCTTCATGCGCCGGGAAAATAGCCTCTTCCATTGAAGCTGGAATTTTGGGCTTTTATATGTATCAACAAGGGCAGCAGTTTTATGGTGGCGACGGTATTGTTAAAAAAGGTGTTGAAAACACAATTGCCAACATTGGAAGGCTTGGTCGTGACGGAATGCGTGAAACTGATAAAGAGATAATTCGTATAATGCTCGAAGAGTGATGAATTTTTCAATTTAAATTATTAAGATAACAGGAGAGCAGAATTATGGATCATAATGTTACAATATTTAAGCCTTATCCCTTTCAAAAGGGGCAAAAAATTCATATTAAAGGTTCAAGGCGATCCGGTGACTGGGAGGTTATTGATTTAAGTGAATCCGAGGTAACCCTGCAATGCCCGATTTCAAAAAAAGAGTATAAATGGCCAATTTTTTGTTATAATGTTGAAGACCAGAAAATGAAATGGCCAGGTGTTTGAGATGAAAGTAATTCTTTTAATGGCTGTTACAGCAGATGGAATGATTGCTAGAAATTCTTCACAAATCATAGACTGGACAGGCAAAGAAGATAAGAAATATTTTGTTCATATCACGAAAAAAGCCGGGGTCATGATCATGGGCTCTAAAACATTTGATATGATAGGAAGTGTTCTGCCTGAACGTAAAAATATTGTTATGACAAGGGATAAAACACGAAAAAGTCATGACAAAGATTTAATTTTCACTGACAACTCCCCGGGTTTAATATTAAAAGAGTTGTATGCTCAAGGTTTTAAATCTGCTGTACTCATTGGCGGTTCCATTGTAAACACACTGTTCTTACAGGAAAATTTAATAGATGAGATCCATGTTACAATCGTTCCAAGGCTTTTTGGTCAGGGGTTGTCCCTGTTTGGCAAATCCTTTGACACAAAACTGGAATTGATCAATATTGGAGAGCTTGGCAATGGCCATATTTTGTTGAAATACCAGGTTAAACAATAAAAT
>CAZYDL010000075.1:0-4218 GCA_964646305.1 uncultured Desulfobacula sp.
TCAAGATAAATTGGCAAACCGGCAAGCGCTGTCATGCCAGTATCATTTTTTTCTTTTTCATACTTGAAAGGAAGCACACCTTGTGTCATATTAATTACACCTCGTTGATGATAGTTTTTTTAAGTCAAAAACATTCTATCTGCTTGAGACATCAAGCGCAACGAGGTTTTTTATTTTTTTTGATGGGGATTTAAGGACAAATCAACTCTGGTGAAAATATAATTTAATCAGGAAGGATATGCTGAAATGTTCTTTATTATAAAATAACCATTCTGAGAATTTCAACTTGAAGCATCTTTTTACATCAATTTGTTTTCAGTCATTGCGATTCAGAATTAAGCTGATGTATTAAATAATCATAGAACTTGTTGCAATGTCCATCCTGCGACTGTAATGTAAATATCCTGGAACGGGTATCACATCTGAGATGTTTTATAGCAAATATACAGATTTTAATAAATTTATTGACTTATTGCTATATTTGCCTGCATGATAATAGTTTTAATTTTGATACTATTTTAATCCTGTAAACAGGGTTAAACAAAAAATTCAGATAATAGGATCAAATAATAAAAATTAATCAAAAAAGAGGTAACGTTACAATGGAATTCAAACTTTCAGATTTTAATGACAATGTCTAAAAAATTCAAATCCATCATATACACACGTCCATTTATGCTTTTTATCTATTTTTTTATCAAAATTTACAGCATGACTTTAAGACTGCGCATTGTAAATGAAGAAAAATGGAAAAGTCTTCTGGGCAGGGGCAGGCCGGTCCTGCTTTGTGCCTGGCACCAGCAGTTCTTTTCTGCCATCCATTACTTCAGGACCTATGCTAAATTCAACCCGGGCATAATGATCAGCCAGAGCAAAGATGGTGCTTTGATTGCAGGAGTAGCCAATAGAGTTGGATGGCATACTGCTCGAGGTTCATCCACACGAGGTGGTAAAAATGCCATGACGGCCATGATAAAGCATCTAAAAAAACATGGTTTTGGTGCCCATATTCTTGATGGTCCCACAGGACCAATTGGAAAAGTTAAAGCTGGTGCAATTAAAATAGCAAAGGAGTCCAATGCTTTTATTGTACCATTTTATATCACACCTGAAAATACATGGTTTTTCAAGTCCTGGGATAGATTCATGCTCCCAAAACCATTTTCAAAGGTGACTTTAACCTTTGGAGATATAATACAATTTACAGATGACAATGATAAAAACAACTTTGAGGCACAGCGTCTGATGCTTGAAACCACCATGCTGCCAGGACTTTATATGCCCAGATAACAGATACAGATATTGAAATCATTCATCTTTAGGAGCTCACTCAAAAGAAGACTTTGATAATATTTTATACAACACTTTAAAATCGCCATGGCAATTTTAAAGTGTTGTATCTTTTTGCTGAAAGCAGACAGCTTTTCAGTGTTTGGCCTTTGTTTTTTATTTTGCAGGTGTAAAGTCAACCAGATCAGCAATCTGATCTTCAGGGTCAACTTTATTAAGCTTTACCATTTCAAAGCTGGTTATCTCTACAAATACATTTCCATTTTTATCCACAAGCTTTAAATTATATGTATTGGTCTCTTCTCCAGATGCCTGTTTTTGAGTAATACAAAAATATTTTGTATGCTTTTCAACTTCTTTGTAAAATTTCAATGATTCTATTTTAAAGGGCAGTACTGTCCTTGAAGTTGTGAAAAATTCAAACAGCCCGCCTGTCTGAAACATGGCATCAACAAGGATGGGAGAGGCTACAAAATTGGGCTTTTGCACACCTTTGAAAAATTCTTTTTCACTTGTATCCTCCATGGTTGTAATCAAAGTTTTCCCATCAAAGGAGTTAATATCTGTGATGGTGCCGAAAAGACCAAACATGAACAACCTTTTTGGATTATAGATCAGTGTTTCAAGATCACCTTTAAAAGAGAGTGGTTTAAACTGCGGCAGCTTAATCTTTTTGGGTTTTAAAGCTTTGTTGGCAAACCTGTATTTTCCTTCATAGTGCAGTTTGGGATCACCCATGACAATACCCTGGGGATTTTTAAACACAGAAGTAATTTTACACTCAAGCAGATCTTTATCATCTTTGTTACCTGAAATAAGCAGCTCTTTGGGACGTTTTTTTAAAAGCTTAATCCCGTAAGGAATATGAAAATCCGTTAACTCAACAAAATGCTCTCTCTCTTCTGACAAAGCCTTGGCTATTTCAGCCATGGTTTCAATTCCTGTGGAGCCAAGAAATAGTGGAACATCTTCCATGGTGTGATCATGGAGAAAGAGATCTCTTTCAATCTCCAACACCCTTGAAAAGGTCATACCTGTATCTGTTTTCTCAATCTGTGTGTCCAGAAACGGGAATTCAATATCTTCAGGACTTCCAAGAAGGCCATCTATGTCAAAGGAGTAATCAAGGCCGGAGAAAACCATTTCTGATTCTGTTTTATCAAGAAGATCTGCCATGAAAAAACGTACACCCTGCTCCTTGGGAAGGAACTGGATACCTCTTTCTTCAAGCACTTTTTTAACAGTGGGGTTGGTGGCCATTCCAACACCGCCCCATGCTGTCCAGGCATAGACCTTATAGGTTCTTTCAGGATGAAGCTGTTTTTGTTGAAACAGTGTTTTTCCAAGAAAATCATTGGCTGAAGTATAATCAACCTGACCTTCATTTCCAAAACGGGCTGTGACAGATGAAAAAGTGAAAAAATATTTATAATCTCTCTCTTTAAAGGCCTCAAGAAGATTCTGCATGCCTTTGACTTTAACATCCACCACAAGTTCAAAGGACCACAGCTCTTTTTTAGCGATAAACTGGCTCATCTCCATACCGGCAGCATGGAATATACCATCTATTTTTTCATATTTATCAACTGCTGCCTTTACGGCTTTGGCATTGGTTACATCCACACAATTGTATTCCACACTTATACCAAGAGATTCAAGATACTCTATATTTTCAACAGATTGTCTGACTCTTGTCAAACGATCAAGGGCACGTTTTATTTCAATGGGTTTCACCCCTGGCATATCCTGTTTGAGCATAGCCATAAGCTGTGGATCAGTGGAGGATTTATCAAGATATTTAGAATCTGTGCTGTAGATATCATTTATATCAAGAATAATCAGGTTGATCTTATACTTTTCAACTACTTTTTTGATGATTTCATAGGTGATGCCGCCGGCTCCACCTGTTACAAGCATGGTATCACCACTTGTGATAATCTGCTGATTCTTATCTGCAATGGAAGGCTTCATGGTCAGCACATAACGCTTATTGTTCTTGTATCCCACTTCACATCTTGTATCATCGGATAAAAGTTCATTTATAAAAGTTGTTGTGATCTTTGCCAGGCTTTTTTTAGGTTGTTTATATGAAAAATCCACCACCTTGACCTGGGTATTTTTCAACTCCTTGTTTGCTGTTTTCAAAAGGCCTGAAAGCCCTGCAAACATTGGAAAAATCTCATTACAACCTTCCATATAAGGGAATACCACAGAATCAAAGGTAATGGTTCCTATAACACTTGCTTGTTTATCAAATGTTTCAAACAAAGATTTAATCATGACAAAAAAGGATTTAATTGTTGAATTAAGGGAGTTGTCAAAATTAGTTTTTATTTTATCAAAATAAAAATCAAGGGGAGCAAGATGAATAAATCCGTTTATATCCGGATAAGCCTCTTTAAATTCCTCCACTCGTTTTTCTGTGGCTTTCACGTCGGTCAGATCAAACTTAAAATCAGCACCCTTTGCGCCAATGGTAATGACCTTGCCTTTTTGATCTTTTATTTTTTTAATAACAGCTTTGGCAAAACCGTGATTATCCAGGGAAACTATAATAGTTTTGTCTTTAAAATCTTTGCTGGACAGCGGGAGCTGCGCCGATTCTCTTGTTCTTACAATCAATCGTTTTATAGGTGATGCAGGATCTGGAAAATCATTATCCCTGGCAGCAGATACAGCTGTATCTGCTTTTTGCTCTGTTTTATTTATCTGTTGTACTTCAGAGGCTCCCGTCAAAGGTGTCTGTTCTGGCTGATTCTCCTTTGATGTCTCTGTTCTGGTATTAATATAGTCTGCAAGCTTGGCAATGGTATTGAGATCCCGAAGTTTTAAATCATCAGGCACTGAAAAACTAAAGTGAGAGGCTATCTTTGCAAAAATCTCAACCTGTTTTACCGTATCAATCCCAAGATCTGCCTCAAGATCCAG
>CAZYDL010000075.1:4318-12699 GCA_964646305.1 uncultured Desulfobacula sp.
CAAAAATCTCAACCTGTTTTACCGTATCAATCCCAAGATCTGCCTCAAGATCCAGGTCATCTTCCAGCATATCTGACGTGTATCCGGTCTGCTCAGCTATAATGGACGTTACTGCCTCAATAGCAGATATTCCTGTAGATATTCCTCTGTCTGTCTTATCAACAGGTTCAGTATTAGCCTGTGCCATGGTTTCTTTCACAGCTTCAATTGGTTCAGGTATGGACGGCACGGCAGGAGTAACAGGTTTGTCAGGTGTTTCAACTTTCTTTATTTCCTTTGTTAAAGGCGAAAGGACTTCTCCTCCAGCCACTGCACAAAGTGTATTATCAATAATCTTTAGTTCCGGGTTTTGCGACCCAGTGATCTTTTTTACCCAGCTTTCATATCTCCCATTGTCCTGAATCTGATTTTCTTCTATTCTTTTAACAAATATAAAGGCAAAATGAGAACCAAACCCAGCAGCAAGATGAAGACCATACTCAGAATTAATCTTACCCTGCCCTGAAAAATTAAGGTTTTTGAAATGTTCAGGTATCTTTTTAAGATTTGCAATGGGAGGTGCTTTTCTTTTCTGAAGGGCTTTGACCATGACCACATCTTCCACAGCAGCTCCCAGAGTATGGCCTGTAAACCCCTTGGTATTGGATATACAGATACTGTTCAAGTGGTCGGCAAAGGTTGTCTGCAGAGCTGTTACTTCTGCATCAGCGCTGCCTCCCCTTGCCGGAGTATAAGTTTCATGGGACATGAAAAGAAGCTTATCTGCATACTCTGCTTTTCTGATGCCATTTTGTTTTTCAACCTTTGTAATGAATTTTTTCATCTCATGGGCCATGTGGGGCACATCAATATTAAATGCGTGGTATGCAGAGTTGGCAATATGCGTACCAAGAATCTCACACTGACCATTCATGCCTCTTTTCTTTGCACAGGTTTCCCTTTCAATAACAAGGCCAACAGCACCTGCCCCGATGATAGTTCCATTACGGTCTTCATCAAAAGGCTTGGCAGCTTCCGACACCCTCTTTTTTATGGTGGCAGCACCCACGGCGAGAAATCCTGATTCCACCCATGGACCCTGTTTTGGCGAACTCATATTATCACCGCCTATGACAATAACCCTCTTGCACCGGCCGACCCTGATCCAGTCTTCAGCAATACCAATGGCAAGGGTGGTGGAGGCACAGGCTGCGCTTACCAGCGTGTTAGGACCTTTGGCCTTGATAACCTGGGCAAGGTAAGCAGCTCCGAGAGGGGTGGCATTGGCCAAAAAGTTTCTATCAAACTTAAAGGTGGTAAAATCTGGATTTTTTCTCGATTTTGCCTTAAAAAACCACTCTGTCAGCTGTTCTTTAATCTCCTGCTCTTTTATTTTTTCCATGAGATAATAATAAATATTTTCAAACTCTTCATAGGGTTTGAGAAACAATTTCTCATAATAATATTTTTCAAGTTCTGTAATAAAGGTTTCAATATTGGGCAATATTGATGAAACAATAACACCTGTCTCTTCCTGCATGGCTTTAGGCAGAGCAAAACCGTCAGGAATCATACTTTTTCCGCCTTTTACCTTTTTATACTGCATGACCAGGGGAATATTGGCATCTTTTAATGCTTCAATACCGGCAGCAATGGCAATGGCCATGCTGATATCATATTGTGCCTTGATACCGTATTCATCTGTAAGATCAAAATAACCCAGCTGGCCTGCAAGATGTATAACGTCTTCAGCTTTTGTAATCTGAACAAACCTTGCATTGCCGTCGGGCTGTTTGTAAAGTTTGGTGATATTCTTATCAATAATTTTTTCCTGTGCTTCCATGGTCAAAGGATCAATAAAATTCTCACCATTTAAAATGGCATCAAAATTATCTGCGGCAAATACACGTCTTGCTTTACCGGGCAGTCCCACAGACACACCTGAAATCACTATTTTACCAGTGTTAAAATCATATCTTTCAATGGCATCAATGGCAGCCTGTCGTTTCTGATTCTGATATTCCTTGTAAAGAATCTGATCAAGCAATTCCTGATTGTTTTGTTTAAAGGATTCAAAATCTTCAGGCATTTCCATTGTGGGTAATAGTGCCCCTGTTTTGGAGATAATTGCAGGAACAGGTTTTTCCTCAAAAATACTGTTGCAATCTAAAAGATATTGTCTACATTTTTCAAAAGAGCTTATCTCTCCTTTTTTGACATCTACAGATACAGCTGTATTATACTCCCCGATATTGATATTTTTCAAAAGGTTTACCAGCAGTCTTGATGGACCAATCTCAATAAAATGGGTCCTGCCTGACTCATATACATTTTCAATTGATTTTATAAATTCCACTGGTGATATAATCTGTCTTGCCAATAGATCTTTTACTTCATCACGCCTTTCAGGGTATGGTTTTGCTGTGGTATTGGAAATAATTTTTCCAAACCTTGTTTCATTGAAAGTTATGGTATCAAGATATGCCCTCAGGTTCTCTGAAGCATCTTTGAGCATTGGCGTATGAAAGGCTCCTGTAAGATTCAGTTTTTTATAAAATACATCCTGCTCTGTTAAAAAGGCGCAGAATTTACCAATATCTTCAGCTTTTCCTGAAACAGCAGTCTGGGTTTCACTGTTTTTGTTGGTAATATAAATATTGGATATAAAAGATTTCCTGATAAAATGCTCGGTCTCTTTTTCATTTTTAAAGATCACCATGATTTTTCCAGGCACCTTTAAAGTACTTTCGTACATAAGGTCAGAGCGCTTGATGATCAAGCGCATGGCATCATCAAAATTTAACATGCCGCTGCAAAACAATGCTGTATATTCTCCTACACTGTGACCTATAAAATAATCTGGAGAAAAACCCTGCTGTGACAATCTGCTGTAAATTGCAGCAGAAGATAAAAACACTGCGGGCTGGGTATTTTGCGTTGAGTTAATGGCATCGTCTGGGCCAAACATTATATCAAGAAGAGAATATCCCCTCTGTTCAATGAAAATCTTTTCGCCTCTTTCCATTATTTTTTTGATGTGGGCATCTTTTTCAAAAAGGTCTTTCATCATATGGCTTCTCTGGGAACCCTGACCAGACAAAAGTGCTACCATTTTTAATTTTTTACCCTGATTATCCGCAGAATAAGCATGGTCTCTCAATACTATATTATCTCCTACAGATTCAGTTGCAGCACTGAATTCTACATTTACTGCCTTGTGACTATCCTGGAGAATATTTGGCAATGTACCCATGATCATATGACAATGATTACCGCCAATTCCATTGACATTGGCAGCAAATCTCAAGGGCTGATTTTTCTGTTTTACAACCATCTGCAACGCAGGCTTCAAGACTTTGTGCTCTTTTATGGTGGAATGCTCTGCATCAAAATTAAAATTGGGCAGCATTTTCCCATGCTTATTCATTAGCATGAGTTTTGCCATGGCAACAGCCGGGTTGGCAGCTTTAAAATATCCAAACTGAGATTTGATATTTCCGCAGGACATCCCATGGTCAAAACATTGTTCAAGCACCTGTTTTTCCACAATATCTCCAAAGACATTGGAAAATGCAAACATGTCAATATGGTTGATATCCTGTTTTCTTATACCCGACTTTTGATATGTTTCGTTTATGGTGGATACAAAGGTAGGTCCTGAAGGAGCAAGAAGATGATCTGGTACACTTGAGCGCACAGCACATTCATTGATCTCGCCCAATATCTCCATATTATACTCTTTTGCCTTTTTATAGGTGGTCATTATATGGATGGCAGCACCTTCTCCCATGACATATCCATCAGAACGTGAATCATAAAATTTACATTGATCTTCAGACAGAAGCCCAAGACGTTTAAATGCCATAAGAACAGCGGGATAAAGGTTGCAGTCAACTCCTCCTGCAAGGACAAAATCAAGATCTTTCTGCTTTAAATTTCGTGCTGCATTTCTCATGGCAATAAAAGCAGATGCACATGATGCATCAATTACATAGTTGGCACCATTTAAATTAAAATAATTTGCAATTCTTCCTGCAATTATATTGGATAAGAGTCCTGGAGTTGTATCTTCATTGTTTTCAGGAATTATTTCCCTGATGGATTGAATAAGTTGTCTGGAAATATTATCAAGTTTTTGTCCATCAATTCCCTGGGCATTTTTAATAATATTACCAAGAAATTGTTTTCTGGTTCGAATAATATTTTTACTCTGGCGCTCGCCTGCAATGGTACCAAGGATAACACCGATCTTATTGCCGGAATTTATCTGGTCCAGCAAACCTGAATTTTCAAGGGCTTCATTTGCTGCCTCAAGCCCGAAAATCTGTCCCCTTTCAATGGATTTAACCATCATGGGAGGCATGCGGTATTTTAAATTATTAAATTTATGTTCTTTTACAATACCTGCATTGATTTTTGGAAGCCTGTAAAGGGAATTTTTATCAAAACCTGCATATATATCATTATCAAAAAGTTCTTTTGGCACATGGGAGAGTTGTTTTTTCCCTGATTCAAGTTTTTGCCAGAACTCCTGACTGTTTTTTGCTCCTGGTAAAAACACTCCAATACCTGCAACCACAATCCTGTCATCGTTAAAATCATAGGAAGGATCCTGAAAAATATCACGGGGCAAAATTTTATAATTTGAAGTCATCTGCTCAACTACAATATGATAGTTAATACCACCAAACCCATAGGAAGAGACTGCAGCTTTCCTGGATATCTTAGTATCAGATTCCCATTTTTTTGAATCTTTTATTATAAATAGAGAAGAATCTTTTAAATCATGATTTTTTGAAAGGGTTTCAAATTGACCATTGGGAGGTAATATTCCTCTGTCAATAGTTAATAATGCCTTTAAAAGTCCTGCCGAGCCTGCGCACCCGAGAAGATGACCAATCTGGGCTTTTATGGAACTGATGCCTGCATTGGAGTTTTTATAAATAGAATTCAAGGTTGCAAGTTCTGCTTCATCACCAATGGTGGTGGAAGTACCATGGGCTTCAATAAATCCAATATCTTCAGGTTTTATACCAGACCTTACATTTTCAAAACACCTCTCAACGCTTAATTTCTGCCCACTGGGATTTGGAGCTGCAATGGCTTTTCCTTTGCCGTCAGAGCTTGAACCAATGGAATTAATGATCCCATGGATATGATTTTTATCCCTTAATGCATCTTTCATTCTTTTTAGTACAAAAACTACGGAACCCTCCCCAAGAACAAAACCGTCAGCCCTTTCGTCAAATGGGAAAGAACCTTTGCTGGACAATGTTCCCATCTTTGCAAATCCTACAAAGGGTTCAGGAGCAAGATGTGTATTAACTCCACCTACAATTACCTGGTCGTATTCACCTGACAACAACTCTCCCTTTGCTGCATCAAGAGCTGTGACAGATGATGCACAAGCTGCATCCACAACATAATTTGCACCCCTGATACCAAGGTGGCGGGCAATTCTGGAAGCTTCAATATTGAGCAATATGCCATGGACAGGATCATATCCTTTGTTTTCGCCTTCCATACCTTCCATTAAGGCCTGTTTAAGATTCTCTTGTTCTTTGTCACTTAAGGTTTGATAGTCATCGCTTTTTTCCATCATGGACAAAAGCTGTGGATACCAATATTTAAGTTGAAGATCATTTCCCAGCTCATTGGAAAGGCAGGTGGCAATAATAACAGCAGTTCTTGATACATCATCACTTATCAAACGATCATCCTGCCCAAGAAGCCCTGCATTTTCTACGGCCTTGTATGCTGTCTGCAACACCATTTGCTGGCTGCGGGAAAGTCTTTTTTCCTTGCCTTCAGCATAACCAAACCTCTCCTTGTCAAATTCAAAATGGTCAACATGCCCTGCAAGGGTAGTATAGGTCTTATCTTCTGCTTTTTTATCAGGATCATAATAGAGGTCGTAATCAAATCTTGACTCTGGCATTTTACTGATGGAATATTTTTTATTTAAAATATTTTCCCATAAAGCATCAGGGTCATCGGCATGGGGAAGAGTGCAGCCAATGCCAACTACAGCTATCTCATCATTGATTTTGTTTTTGGAATTTGAAAAAATTTCAAGCAGATTAATATTTTTATATAAATTTGTTTTTCCCTTAAAATAGTTGTCATGGATTTGTTTAATTGTCACTGCATCATCAAAAAAAGCCAGGGAGTCGCCCACAAGGAAATTACCCTTTTCCTGGTGCTCTTCATTTTCATACCAGGTGTAATTTTCCGGTCCTGGGTTTTTAAAATCAGGAAGAAACCCTTTTGCACCAATGAGCAGGGAACCAATATTTCTTTTTTCAAAGCTGCGTTTTCGTTTTGTAAGGCTTTCCTTATTTTTAAGCATGGCAGCTTCATTTTCAACCATCATTCTGGCAAACCCGGTTGGTGCAGTTCTCGAAGCCAAGCCAAGACTTTTGCCAATGACCATGGTTGCATTTTCTTTGATAATAATTTCGCGGTATTGGGATTTAATACATTTGCTTTCAACAATTTCATCGGCAAAAAGATAGGCTGTTCCAACCTGGATTCCAATTTTTGCCCCTTTTGCTGCAAGAAAAGAGGTAAGCCCTGAAATAAAACAGGAGGCAAAACAAGTGGAAATACCTCCGGCAAAAACAAGATATAATTCAGATAAATCATACTTATTATTCATTAAAAATGAAATGGCATTTTCCCATAATACCATGGAAGATAGCGCTCCCACATGGCCGCCTGCTTCTCCACCCTCAAAAATAAAACGCTTACAACCATTGTTTAAGGCATTTTCCATCATGGATACAGATGGTGTATGAAGATAGGTTTTGGTTCCAGCCTTTTCAAGCTCCACAGCCTGGGAAGGAATCCCGCCTGCAAAAAGCGCATAGGGTACCCTGTATTTTTTAACCATTTCAAGATGGCTGTTTATTGCTGGATTAAAAGCCTCTATTCCCACAAGCCCTGCACCAAAATTATCTACTTTTTTTGAACCATCCTTTAACATATTATCGGCAAGGTTTTCAGGCAGGCTACCCACTGCAAAAAACGGTAAAGCACCATGTTCAAGTACTTTATTGGCAAATTCAGAATTGTCAGAAATATTTGCCATGGGTCCCTGGATCAAAGGAAACCTGGTTTTTTGATCCAGAGCAAATTGAGAATCCGGGGTTACAGGATCATATTCGTCAATAAAATTTAAATTCTCACCAATATTTTTAAAAAAATCTGTAATAACATCATTAAGGTTTGTTGTCTTATTTACAAAATCCTTTGCAAAAATCCCATCCTGACCAAGATAAAAAAGAGACTGAATAAACTGGGCATCTTCTTTGTCAAAAGCTGTTATATTGTCAACAAGAAATTGATAAATTTCCTGGTCCCCCTGCACATTTTCACCAAGGTCAACTGTTTTTTGTTTTAAATCCTTTACAATTTTGGTTCCAAGCTTTGCAAAGACCCTAAAAATATCAGTATCATTGTATTCAATCTGGGTTGAATCACTTTCATCCACCATGGCCAAAAGATTTTTAAAATTTTGTGATACAGGAGCTTCATCTGTTAAAAGGAACTGACTGTCCATGACAAGGCCTGACACACCTGCAGCAAACATTCCAGCAGCAGTATATTTACCCACTCCGCCATGAATGTACAAAGGCAGGTTGTTGTTTTTTAAATACCATTGCATTAAAATAAAGGAAGAATATTTTGAAACCCTGCCACCTGCTTCATTACCTTTTAGAATCAATGCATGTGGTGAAATTTTATTGATCTGTTCATTGATGTTTATATCTTTTATTTCAAGAATTATTTTTGTGTCTGCAAAATTGGAAAAATCTGCAGTCTCTTCTTGTTCAGAACCTTTCTGAAATGGGGGGGAGATCAAAACATCAAGATTAACTATATTTAAATGCTTTATTTTTTCAATCAGATCAATATGGTGATCAAAAAGCCTGATACCAAAGGAGAATTCCTCTTTAGAAAGCAATATTATTTTTTTAATTATATCATCGTGAGTTAAAAATTCCGTATCAAATATTGGAAGAGCTCCAGAATTAGAAAGCGCATTAAAATACTTTATATCAAAAACCTTTACAGGATTATATACCATTAAAGGAAGTCTTGAATTGAGTATTCTTCGAATCATAAGTTTATCTCCGTTGTTTTATTTTTTTTAAACTACACATTAAAAATTGTTATGCCCATTAGTTCCAGATTGTTTCCCCTTCGCTCGCTGGATGGAACAAGTTTTATCTCATCTTTGCCTTTCAACTATTGTGCCAAAGTCATGTGAATGTATAAGTACTTATAATTTCATCCCTTTTAATTTGGGTGTTTATATTTTCATTTTTTTATTTGCATTTTATGTATGTCCAATGTACATATTTGCACATTTACCATATTAATATTTTAAGAGATTTAAA
>CAZYDL010000076.1:0-12694 GCA_964646305.1 uncultured Desulfobacula sp.
ACAATTCTCTGGCGTATGTTGTAAGAAATCAGTATGATAGAATGTTGATTACACCGGGAGATTCAAAATTTGAAGATGTTCTTGAAAACAGCAGAGAGATTTTAAATCATGCTGATGAGTCAATAAGAACGGAAAAAGCTTTTGTATTTGTGGGGTATGGTTTTAATGATATCCATATTAACAAAGAATTGAAAAATGCTTTGATTACAAATGAATACCCCGGAATTATTATTAGCCGTGGGCTTTCTGAAAGAGCAGAAGAGTTTGTTTTAAAATCAAAAAATATGTGGGCAGTCACCAGGGATAAGGAAAACAAAAAAAATACAGCAATTTTGCATAATTCACTTTCTAAACCCATAATATTCAGCAACTTGGATATATGGCAGATTGATAAATTTTCAAAAGAGATATTGGGAGATTAATATGGCATTATTTAGCTTTGACAAATCGGGATTGTTGGGAAATGTAGTATCAGTTGATACAAGAAAAGTGTTGATCAATGTAGAATCCAGCAGACTAAGATCAGCAAGAGTTAGTAGACTTGTTGCCATAAAAATCCCTGGAGCTGTTGAAGAGTGGCTTATCTCAATCATTGAAAAGGTGATGAAAATATCAATAGATGAAGATGCAATTGAAGATGACAACTCAAACTCTACTGTTGTTGAAACAGATGATGACAAGAATAGGGAAAGTGTTGTTCCTGAAAAAAACAGTGTCATTGTATCTCTTGTAGGCACAGTTAAAGCAAAAGAAGGTGTTAAAACAAATATTTTTTCAAGGTCAATTCTGGGTTTGCCGGATATTGATGCACCCTGTTATACTCTTGAAGGAAAAAATCTGGAAAAATTCATGGGTATTATCTCTTCAAGTTCAAAGGGCGAACATGCACTTGATCTTGGATATTATACTCTGGATTCAAAAGCCAAAGCATATTTGGATGGAAACAAATTTTTCCAAAGACATGCTTCTCTTCTTGGCAGTACAGGTTCAGGCAAATCCTGGACAGTTGCAACTATTTTGGAAAAAGCAGCAAAGCTGCCTTCATCGAACTTGGTAGTTTTTGATCTTCATGGTGAATACCGCAAACTTGGATATGCAAAGCAGTTAAGAATTGCAGGGCCTGATGACCTTGACAAAAAAGATGAAGATATACTTTTTCTTCCCTACTGGCTGTTAAATTCTGAAGAGATTCAGGCTATGTTCATTGACAGGAGCGAATTTTCTGCTCACAATCAGGTGATGGCATTTCAGGACATTGTGACTGAGAAAAAAAAAGCAACATTACTCAGGGAAAATAAAAAAGAGATTCTAAATTCATTTACAATAGATAGTCCAGTGCCATTTTCTCTTGCTGAGGTCGTTTCAGAGTTAAAAAATCTTAATGAAGAAATGGTACAAGGGGTACGTAGCTTGAAACAGGGCAAATTTTTTGGACAATTCAGCAGGCTTCTTGTCCGGATAACAAGCAGGATAAATGACAAGCGTTATGGTTTTTTGTTTAAAGGCTCAGATACATGGCATCAATATGATGCTCTCCATAGAATAGCAAAAATGCTCATGGGATTTTCTGATAAAAATAATATTAAGGTGATTGATTTTTCAGAAGTCCCGGCTGATGTGCGCCCGATTATTGTAGGATTAGTGGCGAGAATTGTTTATCAGATCCAGTTTTGGACTGATGGTGATAAAAGGCAGCCCCTTGCATTTGTCTGTGATGAAGCTCATCTTTATCTGCCTAAAAAGAGCAATATAAACCCAAATGAGAAAAGAGCATTGGAAAATTTTGAAAAAATAGCAAAAGAAGGTAGAAAGTATGGTGTTGCTCTTCTTGTTGTAAGTCAGCGTCCATCTGATGTGAGTGATACAATTTTGAGCCAGTGTAATAATGTCATTGCACTAAGGCTTACCAATTCAGCAGATCAAACTGTTGTAAAAAAATTGATGCCGGAATCCCTTGAATCATTTATGGATATTCTTCCGATACTTGATACCGGGGAAGCATTGATTGTTGGAGATTCCGTATTGCTTCCAACCAGAGTAAAAATTTCTGAGCCAGCTGAGAAACCATTAAGCGCAACCATTGATTTCTGGAAAGAGTGGAATAAAAATAATATAACACAAGATCTTTTAAAAGCTGTTGAAAATATGCGCCGACAAAGCAGGAGGTAAAAGTGAAGCGTAATAAGCATGGTATCAATTTTGATCATGGTATTCCATTAACTACTGATCAGGATTTTCAAATTCTTTATCTTGATATTATACCGGGAAAAAAACAACGGGTAATTGAATGGATGAAAGATGATTCTGACAACCCTTTGTGTGTTGCAGGGCAAATTGGTACAGGAAAAACAACTTTTATAACCAAAGCTATTATGGAAGCAGGTAAAGAGCCTGATTTGACCATATCTTTTGATACTCAAATCCCATTTTTTACAAGCGGTGCATTTTGGAGTGTGTTTTTTGGCCATGTTTTATCCTATTCACGGGATATTGGTATTGATCTGTCATCTTTTAAAATTGATGAAATTTTTATTGAGAAAAAAAAACATGGTGATTTGGGAAAAATAATTGATTTATTATGCTCTCCTGTAAACTCTGTTGATTTGTACAACAGGAAAAAAACTTTTTTTTCAAAAGCTGATAACTACATTGATGTCATTCAAAATATTGCCGGAACTATTATTCGCCAAATAGAAAAAAAGCAAGCCAGACCAATTTTATTTTTTGCAGAGGGTATTGATAAATTTTCAATTCACAGAGCTGACTATTTTTCGCTTTTACCTTTGTTAAATTTTTTAAGCCGGTATAAAACCTTATATGAAGCAAACCTGATTCATATAGCTGGAGGAGGGGATGAATGGCAGCATAAAAGTAATAAAATTATAGTCAATAATATATCAAACCAGAATTTATCAAAAATTCTTGAAAAAAGAATGGGTGTTTATTCTAAAGCAAAGCAGGAAATTCTTCCTCTCATTTCCGAATTATCCGGCGGGAATATGCGCCAGGGCTTAAGGTTGTTGATGGAATATGATTATGCAACAGGAAAGTTAAAGAGAAATCGAATTGAGTCAATAAATTATGCATCAAAAAGAGTTAGAAATGATTTTTTAAATATTCCAGCAGGTAAAATAAATCCAGAGTTATTACAAGTAATTCACAGAGATAATTATTTAAAAACTGGGGTTGTTGCAGGGTTCAGTCAGGGCGAAGATGCACGAAATGCTATTTATAGCAATTGGGTTTTGATAACTGATGAGCCAGATGAAAATCAGAATTGGCCAGCTTTAATAAACCCTTTAATTCTTCCAGGATTGTCTTCCGTCAAAACAATACCAGACAGTCCTGAAATACAATTGATTAAAAATTGGGCAAAAGAACATGATATCAGTCCATTTGGACTGGAAATAGATTCAAATGGCTTTGAAACCAAACATGTTGACACTGAAAAAACTTCCATGGAGAATGTTCCGCAAGAGGATGTGCCTGATAGGGCTGGTATTTTTTTTAATATAATCAACAATCTGCAATATAGCTATGATGCCATGAACATTGCTGAAATTTTTGATGGTATGGCATCATTTATCGTAAACACTGAAAGAAAAGATAAAATTATTATTGCCTATAAAAAGAGAGACCTTGTTGAACTTGCCAATGATTATATTATTGGTCGTTCAGGCTGTTATAAATCACTGCGGTTTAATGAAATTTTATTAAATACTGAAAATTCAAAAAATTTTTTTATGACAATTATTGAAAATATTGATGATGGTCAGTTTGATGCCTATTCTATATTTTTTGATGATATCTTAAACAAAGATCAGATACTTTTATTTGAAAAAAATAGAGATCAATTTATAGAACATAAAATGGTCTGGTGGATTGAGGATAATATGCTGAAAAAATATTTGTCTTGCTGGACACAATTAAGACAGTTTTTTTATATTTTCAGGCTTGAACAGGATATTCTAAGAAGCATGACCACAAAAGAGGTCAAACAGGATTTGGAGATTCTACAATACAGCCAGTCTGAAAATGGGGCAAAACAACACATTGAAAAGCTCAAAGCTGTTCTTAATTATCTTGAAAACAAGGCTTTAAAATGAGTACAGCTGCAAATCTGAATTTAAAACAGAACATAGACCCATTGTTTTTATCCTGGAAATTCATAGAAAAAAAAGTTTTTTCACCTGTTGAAAAACGAGGTATTATTCAATGGGTCAAATGTTATGGAGATTTTTTATATAATTTTTGGCAGCTGGATTGTCCGGTAAGTTTTACGCCTGGAAAAGATTCTATCACAGGAAAGATATTATTCACGCCGCTTAATCTTGAGTATTCATATTCAATACTGTTCAATTTAAAAAAATTTGATTTTGCCATTAGTTTAAAGGGTATTGATGATATGCAGCAGTCAAATTTTAAATTGGAAAATTCATATGATGATCAATTTTTCACCGAATTGAATTATATTGATAATATCTGGCCATTATTTGGCAAAATCGAACCAGTATTAAAGAAAATGAATATCAAAGAAATTGATTATATCTTAAAAGGAGTTATCGTACATCCTGCAATGCATCAGCATATTAAATATAGTGAATTAATTCCCCACCATATTCGTATTATCAATGGCGTAAATAATCCGTTTTTATTTCTTTATCAACTGGCTTTTCAACTTGGAGACTGCTTTAGTGATTTTAAAAAAAGTGAATTAAAAAATGAGGAATTCAACCGAATTACAGATCTTGTTTGGAGAAATATTATCCAACCAGAAAAATCAGTTATTCAAATGAGCCCAGGTGATTTTTTCAATCTGTAAAAATCGGAAATTCCAATTTTGCATTAATGACACAGGGGGCAAAATTTTATTAGGAATAGA
Source organism: uncultured Desulfobacula sp. (assembly GCA_964646305.1). Taxonomy (GTDB): domain Bacteria; phylum Desulfobacterota; class Desulfobacteria; order Desulfobacterales; family Desulfobacteraceae; genus Desulfobacula. Next base: position 4,883 of record CAZYDL010000076.1, read on the forward strand.
AAAACTTCTATCCGGCAAATTTGTTGAAGGTGCCAGGATGGAATTTAAAAAAGGGTGGAATCCTGTTCCAATTCTTCGGACAATTACGGCCTTTGCCAATGATTTTGGTAATGAGGGAAGTGGATATATTATTATTGGAGTTGAAGAGGAAAACGGCAAGGCTAAAAGACCTGTGCATGGATTTAATACTGATAAGTTTGAGCAAGTACAAAAAGAGCTGATAGGATGCTGCAATCTTATTCAGCCTTCATTTTTTCCACGCCTCTCCTTAGAAACAATTGATGATAAACAGGTTATGGTTATCTGGGTCCCAGCAGGCAGTAACAGGCCTTACAAAGTTCCTGATGATGTTACAGCAAAACATAAAATTTATAACTATCGAATTAGACAATTTTCCAGCAGTATTGTGCCAAACAGTGAACAGGAAGCTGAGCTGGTACAGCTTACGGCAAAAATACCTTTTGATGACAGGGTGAACAGCAGTGTTAAAATAGATGATTTGAGTTTTGCCCTTATGCGGGAACATCTTTCCAAAACAAAGAGCAGGCTCTACAATGATAGTGCATCAATGGGTATTGAAGATCTGGCAGATGCCATGAATCTCTCCCAGGGAGCTGAAGAACATTTGTTTCCAAAAAATATCGGATTATTAATGTTTTCTGAAGAACCTGCAAAGTTTTTCAATGGGGTTCAAATTGACGTGGTCGAATTCCCAAATGGTCTTGGAGCTAAAGAATTCAATGAAAAGACTTTTAACGGGCCAATTCAAAAGCAGTTGACTGATGCCCTCTCTTATCTAAAAGTCAATGTTATTAAGAGTAAGGTTATCAAATATGATGAAACAGAAAAGGCAGATAAGGTTTATAATTATCCCTATCCTGCAATAGAAGAGGCATTGGCTAATGCAGTCTATCACCGGAATTATGAATTGCGTGATCCAATTGAGGTAAGGGTCTTGCCATCTTCAATTGAAATAATAAGCTACAGTGGTGTTGACCCATCCTTAAAACAGTCTGATTTTGAAAAAGGGACTGTAAGAACAAGACGATACAGAAACAGACGAATCGGCAGTTTTTTAAAAGAGCTGGGATTAACAGAAGGCAGGGGAACAGGTATCCCCATTATTTACAAAGCAATGAAGGATAATGGCTCTGATAAACCTCTCTTTGATACTGATGATGCAAACAGAAGTTTTTTTGTTGTAGAATTTCCAATATACTCTGATTTTAACGAGCTTGACACAGGTGGCTCAATAGGTGGGGCAATAGGTGGGGCAATAGGTGGGGCAATTAAACTGACTGCCCGCCAAAAAGAGATTATTAAGATTATTGCCGCAGATAATACAATCAGTTATCGAACCATTGCCAAGAAACTTAATATTAATGACTCAGCAGCTGATAAACATATTAAAACACTTAAAAATAAAGGTGTGCTGAAAAGAGTCGGAGGTACAAGAGGGCATTGGGAGATTATAAATTATGAACATTGAGCAAATCAACCAGACCCTGGCAAATATTTTTAAGAAAGAAAACAGACGGATTGTGTTCTGGTATGATGGAGAAAAAGAGTTTGAAGAAAACCTGCCGTCAATAAAGGTAAAGGGTGCTACTATAGTAAGGCTTGATGAAATTGGAGCCCTGGATTTAAAGATAAGGCTTGAAAATAGAGATATTAATGAAAAATACATTCTTTATGCACCAACCTTTGAGCCTGCACCTGAAACAGACTGGCTTTGTGATATAAAATTATATTCTTATGTTTTCCATGCTGACAAAGCATCTATCCTGATTAAGGAGCTGGGTCTTTCAAATCAGAGTTTGCGACCATTTATTAAAGAGAGAAAAGCATTTTTCAGGAGCCAGGACAGACTTGACAGGCTGAATAAATGGGTTGATCCAGATGATAGAGAAGATGAGCTTGATCTTAAAATGATCACAGTGCTTGCAAGGGCAAATCAGCCAGACCCTTTTGCTGTCCTCATGAAACTTGCAGATTCTTTTTGCAGGAACAACCATTTTGATCCGGCAATGGATTCAAAACCATGGAAGGAAATTAACAGTTTAGGACTTGCCCCTTCCTTTTGGAAACTTATGGTGCAGACCTTTGGTTCTGTAAACCAATCCACATCAAATTTGATGGATCTTCTGATAAAAATTTTTGTAACTGATTTTTCAAATAATTGCAAAAAAGAACTGGCAATCAGCCTTGAGCATTTTAAAATCTCAAAGTCTCCAAAAACTATTAACTCTTCTATTTTTCTTAATCAGTGGCAGACCCACACTATATATTGCAGAAGTTTTAATTGGGTTTCAAGGCATGTGGCAAAAAAATTGAATATAGATCAGGTGCTTGCCCCCATTGATATTAAAGAGCTTTTAAATGTCATGACCTTTGAAAATGTGGATCAGCGAATTATTAGTTCTTTCAGGGATCAGATAATTGAAGATTTTAAAAAAGATTTTTCAAACATTCAAGATGCTATTAAAAAAAGATTAGATGGTTATTGGACAAATACTGCTTTTGATGATGATATAAAAGATAATCTTTATAAATCAGCTTACCAGGCTTTAAAAACAGCTATAAAATTGTTTGATTTGAGAAAAAAATATGATGCAGGATTTAAATTTAAATCTGCTGATAAAATGTTTAATGCTTATACTCTGGAACTTTTTCTTTTTGATCAATTTTACAGGTTATTTAATGAACTTGCCAACAAAACTGAGCAGGCTGGGTGGGATATTTTAAAAAAACTCAGGTCGTCTGTGGAAGATTGCTACAGTATCTGGTTTATGGAGCAACTTTCCTTAACCTGGGGAGATTTTCTGGATGGAGGTTTGGAAGATAGACATGGTCTGCTGGATCATTGGTATCTGCCGTGTATTTGCAATCAATATAATTTTTTTGACAAAAAGATAAAACCCATACTGAAGAAATCTGATCGGAAGCGAATTTTTGTCATTGTCAGTGATGCCTTTCGTTATGAAGCAGGCAAAGAAATAACAGACCGGATAAACGGCAAGTATAGACTTAAGGCTGATATTGAACCCATGCTTGGTATCCTGCCCGGTTTTACTGCCCTGGGGATGGCATCATTGCTGCCATATAAATCATTATCCTTTAAAAATGATTCAGCAAATCTTTTGCTTGACGGGCAACCAAGCGGCTCTTTTGATCAGCGTGCTGCAATTTTAAAAAATTATAACGGAACTGCTGTTAAAGCTTCGGATCTGTCCGCCATGAGCAAAGACAAGGGGAGGGAGTTTGTAAAACCTCACCGGGTGCTTTATATTTATCATGACCAGATTGATGCTGTAGGAGATAAGGCGGTCTCAGAAGACAAAACTTTTGAAGCTGTAAGGACTGCCATTGATGAACTGACCGCTCTTGTGGGATTGATTATTAACAGCCTGAATGGAACCAAAGTTATTATCACAGCAGATCATGGATTTATTTATCAGGAAAAAGATCTTGCACAACTGGATAAAAGTATTTTGGAAATAGAACCCAAAAATGCTGTTAAAAAGCATAAACGCTTCATCCTGGGAAAAGACTTTGGGAAATCTGATAAGGTATTTGCCGGCAGCACAAAACAAACATCCAATACAGAAGAAGACATGAAGTTCTGGTTGCCAAAGGGAACAAACCGGTTTAATTTTGTTGGTGGAGCAAAGTTTTTTCATGGTGGAGCCATGCTCCAGGAAATCGTCATACCCATTGTCACTGTGTCTGAAATGAAGGGAATCCATAAAGAAAAATCCCAGGTTAGCATAGTGGGCGTTTCTTTATTGGGATCTGTTAAAAAAATTGTGACCAATATTCCAAGATTTGAATTTATCCAGACCGATGCAGTTTCCCAGCGTATGAAATCCAGAACACTGAAAATATCTTTGCGGGACGGGAACGAGATTATAAGCAGTGAAGAGACTATTACTTTTGACAGCAGTTCTTCATCAATGGATGAGCGCAAGAAAGTGGTTAGACTGCCTTTAAAATCAGGAAAGTTTGATAATAAAAAAGAATATTCCTTAGTGCTTCGAAATGCTGAAGATGAAACAGAATATGAAAGATTGCCAATAATGATAGACATTGCTTTTGCCAATGATTTTTAGGTGGGTTTATGGAAAAAGAAGAAGTCAGTATTGATGTATTGTTAAATATTCATTTTGCAGGCCGTGTAGTGCGGAAAGACTTGACTAAGCTTCTCAAGGAAGGAGCGAATGTTCCGGTTTATGTCCTGGAATATCTTCTGGGGATGTATTGTGCAGTGGAAGATGATGAGGTGATCAAAGAAGGCCTTAAAACAGTAAAGCAAATCCTGTCAGATAATTATGTCCGTCCTGATGAAGCTGAAAAGGTTAAATCTAAAATAAAAGAAATCGGCAGCTATAAAATCATTGATAAAGTCACGGTAAAGCTAAATGAAAAACGAGATGTCTATGAGGCAATGCTTTCTAATCTTGGCGTCAAAGGACTTGAAGTTACCAGTGATATTATAAAAAGATATGAAAAGCTCTTGGTAGGTGGCATCTGGTGTATCCTGAATCTCCAGTATTATTATGAAGAAGGCTCAAAGGATTCACCTTTCCTGATATCAGAGCTCAAACCCATCCAGATGCCTAATCTTGATATGGAATCTGTTTTTGAAGGTCGCAAGGCATTTACCGAGGGACAATGGATTGACATGATCCTCAGATCCACCGGGCTTGAGCCTACTGTTTTTGAAGAGCGTGTTAAATGGCATTTTCTTGCACGGCTGATCCCTTTGGTTGAAAATAATTACAATCTTTGTGAACTGGGACCCAGAGGCACTGGTAAAAGCCATATTTATAAAGAAATTAGTCCGAACTCTATACTTGTGTCCGGCGGGCAGACAACTGTAGCAAACTTGTTTTACAATATGAGCAGTCGGAAAGTCGGTCTTGTAGGCGTCTGGGACACGGTTGCCTTTGATGAGGTGGCCGGTATCCGGTTTAAAGACAATGACGGCGTACAGATTATGAAAGACTTTATGGCATCCGGTTCTTTTTCACGGGGTCGGGATATCATTAATGCTAATGCCGCCATGGTTTTTGTAGGCAACATCAACCAAAGCGTAGATACACTTGTGAAAACCAGCCATCTGTTTGCACCCTTTCCTGATGAAATGATTGATTCTGCTTTTTTTGATCGTATGCATGCCTATCTTCCAGGCTGGGAGATCCCCAAAATGAGACCGGAATGCCTCACCAATCAGTATGGATTGATTGTTGATTTTCTTGCCGAATTCTTAAGAGAAATGCGTAAGAGAAGTTTTTCTGATGCTATTGATCAATATTTTAAAATCGGAAATAACTTGAATCAAAGAGATATCATCGCTGTCAGAAAAACTGTATCAGGGCTTTTAAAAATTATTTATCCCCATGGAGAATTTGATAAAGATGCTGTTGAACGCTGCCTTATCTATGCCTTGGAAAGTAGAAGACGTGTCAAAGAACAGCTGAAAAAGATCGGTGGCATGGAATTTTATGATGTTCATTTCAGCTATATTGACAATGATTCTATGGAGGAAAAATTTGTCAGTGTTCTTGAACAGGGCGGAGGATCTCTTATTCCTGATGGTCCAATGAATCCCGGAACCATGCATACAATTATGCAGGGAACATCTGGGCATCCTGGATTATATCGGCTTGAGCTTCAGGTATCACCTGGTAATGGTAAATTATCCATGTCAGGCTCTGGGACTGACACAAAAACAAAAGAAGCGATAAAAATTGCCTATGATTATTTTAAGGCAAATATGGCCAGAGTCAGCTCAATGTCAAAGGTAATTGATCATGATTATCATCTACATATAGTTGAAATGCAAAGTACCGGACCTGTAGCAGATTTAACCTTATGTAGTTTTATTACCTTATGTTCAGGGTTGATGGGTAAACCAGTCCAAAGTCAAATGATTGTTCTTGGAAATATGAGTTTGGGTGGAACAATAGAAAAGGTTTCCAACTTGGCTGAAACTCTCCAGGTAGGTTTTGACGCTGGTGCAAAACGTATCCTTATGCCCATGAGCAGTGTAGGGGACGTCCCGACTATTCCAGGGGAACTTTTTGCAAAATTTCAGACGAGCTTTTATTCAGATCCTGTGGATGCGGTTTATAAAGCTCTTGGCGTTGAATGATTTTTTTTGTGTGTTTGTAAACCGAAGAATCTTGTCAATATTCACATAGAATTGTAGTAACTTTAAGTATAGTCCCCACGGGTGAATTTTATATTTTCCACCTCCACTGTGGCAAGCAATTGGGTGAGGATGCTTTTTAAATCATCATTGGGAAAATCATGATTTTTGAATTCCTGCTCCAGAGTTTTTGTGCTGCTTGCAAGTTGATCAAGTATGCTCCATGCCTGCTTTAATGTTTTATCAGGAGCCTGGAGTATTTTAGCATATGATTCAAGTAAATTTATTGATGATTCAAGTTTTTGTGTAAATTGAGTTTTATCAAGTGCAAGGTTGATTCTGTGTGCATTAAAAGCCCCGTCAATTTCTTGAAGTTTTTTCTCTCTGCTTGATGTTGTATCCTGGTTTTTATCAATCTGGTTTGTAAGGATTTTATCAAAAGATCCATCACCTTTTTGTTGGGAAACTTTAGATTTAATATCTGGATCAATAATGGATATTTTGTCAATGCTTCCTGCTTTTGAATTTATTTCACTCATAAACTTTATCCTCTGGTAACCAAACAATTTCCAAACTATTACCAAAACCATGGCAAAAACTATTGCAAATTGGGGAAAAATATTTAAAACTATATTCTTAAACTATAATTGTAATGTCAAGATTAATTACTAGCTATTTTAATTGCAGACCAGATTTAGTACGGAGTGGAGCAGATGACAGATGAAATTTCACAAAGCATGAAAGGTAAATTTTTACTTGCAATTCCAGGACTTCCTGATCCAAATTTTGCCCAGACAGTTACATGCATGTGTGAACACAATGAATCAGGAGCCCTCGGGTTTATTGTAAACAAAATTCATCCTCTTTTAACTGGAGCTGAATTATTTGAGGATTTGAAAATCGAGTGTGACAACAGTGTTGATAAACTTGAAATTTACCTTGGCGGGCCTGTTCAGCCTAGTGGTGTATTTGTTTTGCATGGACCTCCCTTTGAATGGAATGAAAGTCTTAAAGTTGCTGACTGGCTGGCTTTAAGTAATTCAAGGGATATTCTTGAAGCAATTGCCCTGCAGGAGGGGCCAAAGTCTTTTATGATACTTCTTGGCTGTGCTGGATGGGCACCAATGCAATTGGACAGTGAGATGCAGGATGCAGCCTGGCTTTCAAGTCCTGTAACCGAGGAAATCCTTTTTTCCACCAGAACCCAATTTAAATATGAAAAAGCAATGATGATGATATCTTGATGGCAAAAAAAACAACTCCAATACATTTACCAATTCATAGACCAGCATTTGCCATTGAACAGATCATTGATAACACCTTAAATATTCTTCAAGAGTGCAAAAAAATTCCACAAATATATGATCACTCCTTTGATGATCATGAAAAAACATGTCACCGTATTTTGGAAGATATTCAGTCAAATTGTTTGAAAATTGCCGTGGTTGGTGCCATTAAATCAGGAAAAAGTTCTTTTATAAACTCTCTTGTTGGAAAAGATCTGGTGAAAAGAGGGGCTGGAGTAGTCACATCCATCACAACAAGAATAAGAAAGGGAAAGAAAAACCAGGCAAACATCTATTTTAAATCCTGGGATACAATCAATTTACAATTACAAAGAGCCCTGGAATTGTTTCCTGATTCTACAGCCTGTGATGAAT
>CAZYDL010000077.1:0-12451 GCA_964646305.1 uncultured Desulfobacula sp.
CGTCTGCACCGTCATAAAGTGAAATGCCACGTCCCATGGCTTCTGCAACAACAGCCATATCATAGGGGATAACAATTCCATCCATATTAAATAATCTGGCAGATGTAATGGCAGATTCAGCCATGAGTTTGGCGTCTGTATGGATTTTAGCAAACTGGGTACCCATTTTTTCAATGGCCTGGACAACTACTGCGCCTTGACCGCTGAAACATGGCATGGTGTCTAAAGGTTCCCGCTTAAACAGTTTCTGGACTCTGGCTTTTCCTGTAAGTTCTGACATAAATTTTCCTCTCAAGTTTTTTATTTTAAGTTTTTTATATTTATTCTCATCAAATATTTAACTGTTTTTAAGGCTTTCCACAAAATCTGGAAACAGTTTAAAAAGTGGATGATTTTCATCCTTGGGCAGACGACCTGTTTCACTGTAAACTGCTGTTGCCTGAAAGGCATTGGACATTGCAATGGCTGGCATGACCCTTGTTGCTCCTGCCATGGGGCCTGAAAAAATCATATCATGGGTCATAAATGCAGCCAGAGATTCAAGGGCTGCATCGGCTGCTGCCCAACCTTTAAATCCCCATTTTTCCCTGGCTTCTTTCCACATATAAGAGCCGTTTGAAGGTGCAGAGCTTGTGGGTATTCCCCATTTTTCCTTGATCATTTTATTGGCAAGACCACAAAGGGCAGTGGCAGGGCCGTTCATAACCGAAGTGTCCACAAAAATATTTTCAAATTGAGCGTTGTTTCTTTCAATTGCATCCAGAAGTTTTTGAGTTCCTGTGATTCTACCTGTAGGTGTTTGATCTTCCTGGTCAAATGCCACAAGAAGAACATTTTTTATGCCGATTTTGGCGATTTCTTTGATTTCTGTGTCAATGTCCTGCTCCCAGACCGTAAGAGAGTTATAAAACATGCGGTCAAGAAGTCCTTTTTCGGCACAATAGGCAGCAGCTTCAAGTTTTGGTTTGACTATCCAGGCATCAATGCAGAAAGGCATATCTGAATTATCCACAACAAAATCTATAAATGTTCTGAATTCTTTGCCTGTATTGGCAACAATATCTGCCATTCCTGGAATCCCTGTCTCCTGGGTCAGCCTCTCCTGGGTTTTCAGCAGGTCAGCAGCCATTTTTTCGTCAAATCCGTCTTTACGCTTCCCGGAAAAGACTTTATCGCCTTTTTGAAATATTGAATTACATACAACAGTTGGATAATCTCCCGGCTGTCCACCAAATTTTACTCCACCAACTTCACACACTTTCTGTTCTTTTTGAAATTGAAACATTTTTCCTCCTGCATTGAGTAATATGTCTATCTTCCCAATAAATTCCAAATCTCTGAAATTTATTCTTTTTCTATGACAAACACTTTAATGAAAGAGTACTAAACCTGTAAATAGTCTATGGGATGATTTTTAAAGAAAAAAGGATGATTTTTAATTTAAAAAATCTGCGTCATTTAAGCTGATGCAATGCCAGGCTTTGGAATTATAATTAATTGTATTTAATGCTGTTCGTATTCCATGATATGTTAATGAATTATCATTGGTTTGCTTTAGTATTTTTTTAATAAATATATCCAGGGCTCCACCATGGGAAACCACCAGCACTGTTTGATTATTATGGGATTGGGCTATTTCTGAAAGCACAGCTTCCATCCTTAAAAGAAGATCAGTTTTAGTTTCAACTTCTTTGGAAAAAGTAAGTGTAGGATAGGTGTTTGATCGTTCCTGATGGATACTGCGGCCTTCCCTTAACCTTATATCCTGTATAATTTTAAGAGATTTTTTTTTAGCTGTTGGACTTCCGGTTTGATAGGCACGTTTTAAATCGCTGGTGTAAATTGCATGGATCTTTTTAAAACTCAGCCGTTGAGCCAGGCGTTGAGCCATCTCTTTGCCATATTGATTTAAAGGCACATCTGTGTGGCCCTGGATTCGACCTTTCTCATTCCATTGGGTAACGCCATGGGAAACAAGGATCAATTGTGTGGTCAAATGGAAAAACCTCCTAATTTTGTTTCAAGGTACTCATTGATTCCTTCCTGAGCTCCTTCTCTTCCCATACCACTCTCTTTTATTCCGCCAAAAGGTGCAGCAGCAGATGTGGGGTTGATATCGTTGATTCCTATTATTCCAAATTTAAGTCGCTCAAATGCTCTCATGGCTCTGGAAATATTTTTTGTGTATACATAGGCTGCAAGCCCATATACAGTATCGTTTGCCATTTCAATAACATCATCATCTGGATCATAGGCAATTATGGGAGCAACAGGTCCAAAGGTTTCTTCTCTGTAGATAAGCATTTCTCTGGTGACATTGGTTAGCACAGTGGGGGCATAGAAATAACCTTTTTCAAGGGGGCTTTCCATAAGTCTTTGGCCGCCTGTAATAAGTTGTGCACCTTTGCCCAGGGCATCTTCAACCTGATTTTCGACCTTTGCAATGGCCTGGGCACTGACAAGGGGACCGATTCTAACACCTTTGTCCATACCATTACCTGCTTTCATGGCATTGACACGGCTTGCAAATTCTTTTGTAAAATCAACCACCATATGGCGGGGGACAAAAATTCTATTGGGACTGATACATGCCTGGCCTGTATTTAAAAACTTAACAAGGACAGCACCTTTAGCTGCATGTACAGGATCAGCATCATCATAAACAATGAAAGGAGCGTGGCCCCCAAGTTCCATTGAAATTCGTTTCATATTCTGTGCGGCTTTACCTGCCAGCATTTTTCCCACTTTAGTGGAACCTGTGAAGGTTAATTTCCGTATAATGGGATTGGAAACAAATTGTTCTCCAACAGGTTTAGGATCAAGACTTGTAATAAGGTTAACTACTCCTGGTGGAATTTTTGCTTTTTCAAAGATTTTAAACATTTCAATGGCACAAAGAGGGGTTGCTTCAGCTGGTTTCAGTACCACAGTACATCCTGCGGCAAGGGCAGGGGCAAGTTTTCTTGTGATCATGGAAACAGGATAATTCCAGGGGGTGATCGCACCGACAACGCCCACAGCTTGTTTTAAAGCAATGAATCTCTGGTCCGGTCTTGCAGACGGAATGGTTTGGCCATAAACTCTTTTTGCCTCTTCAGCAAACCATAATAAAAAATCCGCACCATATTGTACTTCATTGCGGGCGGCAACAAGAGGTTTTCCCTGCTCCATGGTCATGATTTTTGCAAGATCTTCTTTTCTATCAATCATAATCTGCCAGGCAGTATAAAGATATTGTGACCGCTGAAAGGCGGTTAATGATGACCAGGAAGAAAAAGCTCTATCTGCTGCATCAATGGCAGCAGATACATCCTGTTGGGTCCCGTTTTCCACCTGGGCAATAACCTCGCCTGTTGCCGGATTAAATACATCAAATTTTTCACCATTTTCAGCTTGCTGCCATTTTCCGTCAATAAACATGATAAGGATTCCTTTCTGTTTGATTTAGGTTTTTATGTAACTTAATTTTTTATATGAAAGAACTAATTTAAATTTTCCCTTCTTTTATATTTTGTTGTGGGCGGTTCTCAATTCAAGACCGCCTGTGGCGGTTATAGGAAATAAAATATTTTTTTAAGGCAGCGCCTGCATATGCCAGGGCCACTTTTCCTTTATCAATGGATTTATGCATGATAATAAACCCATGAATCATACCATGGTAACGCTTTAAGGTAACAGATCCTCCTGCCTTTTCCAATAGTTTTGCATAGAGTTCTGCCTCGTCCCTTAAAGGGTCATATTCAGCAGTAAGGATGAGTGCCGGCGGAAGGTTTGCATGGTGTGCTGCCCTGACAGGAAAAAGGTATGGATCATTCCTGTCAAACCCTACAGAAAGGTAGTTGGAAAAAAACCAGGTCATGATTTTCCTGGTCAATGAATATCCTGTTGAAAATTTGTTGTATGAAGGCGTGCCTGGCAAATAATAATCAAGTGCTGGATACAAGAGCAATTGAAAACAGATATTAAGCGACTTAAAATCTCGGGCCATTAGTGTGATCCCTGCGGCAAGGGTTCCACCGGAACTGTCGCCGCCAACTGCAATCCGCATGGGATCGCCACCAATCCCGGCTGCATTTTGTACCGTCCACATGGTAACTTGATAACATTGTTTTAATGCCATGGGATATTGATACTCCGGTGCACGTGCATAATCCACTGAGATCACAATGCACTCCCCATTATTAGCAAGATTCCGGCAGATAGCATCATGGGTATCAAGATCATTAAGCACAAACCCGCCGCCATGGAAATAGACAAGAATTGGCAGAGGTGCACGGGCTTTTGGGGTATAGATTCTAATCAGGATTTTTTGAACAATATGGTCAATGGAAATATCTATGGTCTGGTTTTGAATCTGGTTTATATATTCAGGGATATCCTTTGTGCAAAAGGCTTCAAGGCATCTTTCCCGGGCAGCATCAATACCCAGGGTTTCCATGGCCGGCAGGAGCTTACCCTGCTCCAGAATCTGCCGGGCTTGGGGGTCTATGGGCATGGTAAATTAAACAACCTGTATATATCTGGATCTGGTTAATCTGAGGTAAGCCATGAATCCTCTCCTGAAATGACTTTTTCTTTGAACAGGATAGCTCCTATATCAAGAATAGTTGCTTCAGGTGTGCACCCATATTTTTCTGGAATTTTATTTTTCCAGCGATCCGATGCAAGATAATCATCAATCTCTTTTTGAGAATTGAAGATGTACATGGCGCCCCATTCATTTTTTTCCTCATTTACCCACCAGGTTTTAGCGTACAGGGAGGACATCTCTTTAAAATGGGGGTAGGAACCCAGATGCATCTCTCTCATCTTTTCAAGTTTTACAGGATCTTCGGGACGAAATACTACCCACAGAGCTTTTTTTTCCATGATTATTGCTCCTTTTTATGTTCGAGTTTGTAACTTATTTTTCAACGGGTAAATAATTGCAACCTATCCTTTATATCGGATACCTGTAATCTCATCTGTTTTAAAATCAAATAAAACCTTTGAAGTATAGCCGTCTTCTATGACAACCCGGTCATTACCGATTACTTTTCCAATAATATTGGCATCAATATTTCGAGATGCAAATAAATCAATGACTTTTTGGGAATTTTCCGGTTTAACTGCAAGTATAAAACCAAAACTCTGGAAGCAATGGAGCCAGTCTTTGAATTCAATGGAGTCAGGTTTTGATATGGTATTCAAGTCAATGCATCCGCCTTTTCCAGAGTTTTCCAGAAAAATGGAAATAGTACCCAGAATACCGGCATTGCTTATATCTTTTCCAGCATTGGATAAGTTTTGTTCTGCAATTAAAGGTAATAAGTCAAGGCGGTGAAGTAATTCTTTGGATGTTTTTCCTGAATTTGCATCCCAGCTGACAACAGAACGACACCCTTTACTTCCATTGAGGTCCACAGCCAGAATAAGATCGTCACCTTTTTGGGCAAGATGGCTTCTAAGCAGCTTTTTTGCTTTACCGAGAATGGCAACGCTCAAGGATGGGGTTTTAATTTCCGGGTCAGGATGGAGGTGGCCGCCCAGCATGGGGACCTCAAGTTTCATACAGCCCTTTTTAATACCTTCCACAATAAGAGCCCGCTCTTTTTCATCCCCGCTGGCCAGAACATTAACCATACCAATGGGTCTGCCGCCCATGGAATAAATATCATTTACAGTTACCATGACCGAAGCTTTACCAGCTGCATAGGGTTCATTGATAATTAAACCTGTCATCATGCCATCGGTTGCAAAAAGCAGGTATTCATCCTTAAAAGGAATAACAGCAGCATCATCGCCGAAATTAGGCAGAGCATCACCATAAACCTGTGTGGCAGAAAGTTTTTCCACAACTGCTTTTATGGGCTGTTTGCGTACAAGCCCAACATAATTTCTTACAGATTCAATAATTTGTTCTAAATTTATATCATTCATACCTGTATATCTTCTGGAACAAGATCCAGATTTGCCTCCATTTTTTGGTGGGGATAACCAAAATAAGTCTTAACAGGTTCCAAGGGCTGCCAGCCAAGTCCCAGAAAAAAGGGAATATTTTTTTTCTGGATATGAGCTGTAAAAATTTTACAGCCCCTCTTTTTTACACGCTTCATTGCTTCTTTGACTAATCCTGATCCAGCATTGGTTTTCCTGAATTTCTTTTCAACTGCAAGTCTGCCGCCTATCCAGTGGTCAGCTTTTTCTTTTTCTTTATAAATTCTTACAGTTCCAATGATTTTTTTGTTTTGTTTTGCAACAAGGTGAATAGAGTTTGAATCGTTTTCATCTATATCTGATGTATCAAACAGGCCCTGTTCCATGACAAAAATTTTTTTTCGAATTTTAAATGCCTCTGATTTTTCAAATGTATTCCTGGCTGAGTGAAAAAGCACTTTGTTTTCTTTTTTTTCATAGGAAGATAAAGCAGAACAGGCACCGCATCTTGCACAGCCTGCCAAGATTTGATCTGTAGAAATTCCTTTTGTTTGGAGAATTTTACCAACTATATCATAAAGCTGTTTCATAATATCTGGATGGGGTGGTGTTGCATTAGCAAGCATGGAACCTGGGATGGGACGAAGTGGAACCACAAAAGGGTAAACTCCCAAGTCGGCGAGTAATTCACTTCCCCAGGCAATGGAGGAAACAGTTTCTCCAAGTCCTGCAATGATAAAACTGCTTACCTGGTTAATGCCAAATAATTGAACAGCTTTTTTCCATGCCTTTTCATAATGGGCTAAACCAATCGTTGCCTTGGCAGGTGCTACTTTTGAAAGGATATCAGCATCAAAACTTTCAATATGGATGCCAATGGATTCCACTCCTGCATCCTTTAATTCATCCATCATGTCAAGATCATTTGGCGGTGCAATTTGAACCTGCATGGGAATATTGGCAGCTTCTTTTATGGCCCTGGCACATTTAGCTAAATAAGAAATTTCACTTCCAGGGGGATCTCCAGTCCCGGATGTGAGTACCATATGGGTTACACCATCAAGATCACGGGCAGCTCTGGCCACTTGGGCCAATTGGCTGGAAGTCTTTTTTGCTATGGTCTGTTTGTTGGAAAGTGTGGATTCAGTGGAGCAGAAACTGCATTTTTGTGAGTGTTTCCAATGCACACATCTTTGCAATACTGTGGTGGCAAGGCAGTCTTTGCCATGGAGAAGGGCTATCTGCCTGTAAGGAATACCATCTTTTGTGGATTTATTATAAAATTTTGGTTCTGGTACTACTTTAATTGGTGACACAGGAATATTATTTTTTAAAAGATTATATCCAGAGTCTGTCTCTTTTAGTGAAAAAGGTGAGTGTTGAACATATTCTGCAGCAATGGGAACACTGACAGGGACACCATTAATAATAAAAGCTCGACCCTCGGCTGGACCTGCCCCGCCTTTACGTCCAGCAATTCCATCATGGATTTGGATTCCTAAGCTTTGGATTTCAGTAATGAGATGATGCAAGTACGATTCTCCCTCTTTTTAAACACTTAAAATAAAACATGGCTTCTATCAGAGATCATCTTTTCTCACAAGCCTAAATTTTAGTTAATCGTCCTGGCAGGCTTGCCATTGTCCCTGCCTGTGACACAGGACAAAAAAAATATAAAATTCAAATTAACTCTTTCATATAAAACTATATCATCTCAATATTATATTTGTTGCGAACCGGCATATATACCATATAGATACCGGTTCGCTGTAAATTCAGGTATTTAAACCTGATAATTTATTTATATTTATCCGGCATTGATGAAATAGTTCCATCCCAGGTATCTACTTTGCCGACGATTTCTTCATCTTCTGGAAACCAGGTCTGTGTTACGCATTTGGTTTCTGTAAAGAATGTAAATCCATCCTTACCCATGACATGGAGATCACCGAAAAAAGAGTCCTTGTGACCGGTAAATCCAAAAATTCCCAGGGGAACTGGAATACCAACATTAACACCCACCATTCCAGCATCAGATTGATATGCAAACTCACGGGCATAGTGTCCATTCTGGGTATAAATTACAGAACCGTTGGCAAACGGACTTTTGTTCATGAGTTCCATACCTTCTTTAAAAGAATCTACTCGCTTGATGCAAAGTACAGGGCCAAAAACTTCTTTATCCCCAATTGTCATATCTGCAGTCACATTATCAAAGATAGTAGGTGCAATATAAAATCCATTTTCATACCCTTCTACAACGGGATTTCTACCGTCAACAATGAGTTCTGCCCCTTCTTCAATCCCTTTTTCAATCCAGCCATTTATAAAATCCATGTGACCTTCATTCATGATGGGTCCCATGCCGGTTTTTGGATCATATGCCGGTCCCAATGTCATTTCTGCAACAAATTTTTTCAGGTAATCAATCAGCTCATCGGCAATCTCATTTTCAACAACAATCACAGGACAGGCCATACACCTTGCACCGGCACATCCACAATAGGCATTGATAATTCCCCTGGCTGTTCTTTCAATTTTTGCATCTTTTAGAACTAATGCATGGTTCTTCGCTTCCGTAAGGGCTTGAACTCTTTTGCCGTGGGCTGCTGCAGTTTTATAGATATGTTTACCTACTTTTGTGGATCCCACAAAACTGACACCTTTGATATCCGGATGTTTCAGGAATATTTCCGCTTCATTTCTTCCGGCGGTTACAACACTGAGAACACCTTTTGGAAGTCCTGCCTCCCGCCACAGTTCAGCAAGACGCAGTGCTGACTGAGGAACAAAGCTGGCTGCTTTGAGAATCATGCAGTTTCCAGTGGCAATACAGATGGGTGACATCCATCCGTGGGGAATCATGGCTGGAAAATTCCATGGTGCAATGCCTGCAAAAACACCAATTGGATGATGGTAGAGGACAGTGTCATAACCATTGCTGGCATTCATGACAGATTCCCCCTTCATCAGGTGGGGAGCTCCACAGGCAAATTCAACAACCTCATTCACCTTTAACACGTCTCCCATGGATTCTGTCCAGTTTTTGCCTTCTTCTTCACACAAAAGGTAGGTCAGCTCTTCCAAATGTTCTTCAACAAGGGCTTTAAATTTATATAAGACCTGAACCCGTTTGCTTACAGGGGTTGCAGCCCATGCTGGATATGCTTTTTGGGCAGTCGCTATGGCCTCATCCACTTCTTCCTGTGTGCATTGCGGGGCATGGGCTATAATGTCTCCTGTGGATGGATTATAGCAGTCCATGTAATTTGCTGTGGTAGAAACTTTAAATTCTCCATCAACAAAATATTTCAATTTTCTTACTGGTTTGTCAGCTGATTCGTCTTCAATGTCGAAATACCTGTTCTCTTCCATTTTAACTCCTTTGTTTAATTTATTGTGATATCTTTATTTTACTATTATCAAACTTTAACCAGAAAGGGATTCATTGTCCTCCCTCTCTTTGCTAAAGGCTATTTTTTTAATAAGATTTGCTGCTATTTCATAGGTTTTGTCCTTACCTGAAGGGGTCATTGTACCAGCTCTTCGTGGGTCTATTTCGCAAATATCCATACCAGCCAGCTGAATTGAATCAGAAAATATTTCTGTCACAGCATGTGCCAGCTTATAAATTTGCAGTTCATTTAATCCTTGCCAATTACGGAACCTCACACCTTCAAGTGCATTATTAGCTCCAATATCCATATCAATGGAGACATAGACATGGGAAGTTGAAATTTTTTTTAATAAACCTTTAATTTTATGGGGGTTTAATTTACACTCTTTTTTAGTAATAATTGTAGCGCCTTTGCGTTTTAAATTTACATAGGCATTGGCATATTTTTTAATACGCTGGTCTTTGATTCTCATGAATTTTTTTTCGGGATAGTCACTGACTCCGATAATATATAAATTTTTTAGATCCACCTGTTTCTCTTTGATAAGAGTGTGTACAAAAGAGCTGGCATTGTATGAATCCGGGCGATTATATAAAAATGGGTCATTGCTGTCATGTACAGATGATGGGTTGGTTTCCATATCGTATTGGATGGCTCCTGCAAGCACAGACATTGGGATTGCATCAGTATGGCTGTCAATTATAACCAAAGATAAATTTTTTTTGTCGTAATGGCGGGCAAGTGCTGAATAAACACCTCCGGTCAGGGAATGATCAATTCCAATCATGCAGGGAATATGGGGTAAAATATGTTCGGTAACAAATTGATCTGTTTTGTCTGCAAATTTTTTGCAGCCATCACTGTCAATAAAAGAGATAAAATGTTCAGTGGTAATGTCTGGGTGAGATTTTTGATCAGGTTTTGGACCCAGCCAATCCGGTACAGGTAAGGAGCCCAGGTTATTCCAGGTGTCTTTTGGAAGATTAGAAACAAGATGCTCCAATACACCGTCTAAGGGATCATCACATCCCTGGACAATCCAGGTCTTATGAAATTTTTCCTGAATGGAATCATATTTTTCATCACAATCCATGGGACAACCAAAAAACATTATTTTTTTATCAGATGTGCTTAGCATAAAATTAAACAGATAGATGAGATTCTATAATTTCAGGATTATCCACAAGCTCCTCAGTTGAAGCAATTTTGACAATTTCACCCTTGGTACCCATTAAATAATGGCGGCTTGCTACTTTAAGTGCCATGCGATAATTTTGTTCAACAATCAACATTGTTATTCCAGATTTTACACAAAAGTTTAATATAATATCAGTGATCATCTGAACAAGTAATGGGGAAAGCCCCTGTGAAGGTTCATCCATAATTATAATTTGAGGGTTACTGATAAGGGCACGGCCAATGGCCAGCATTTGCTGCTCTCCTCCACTGAGTGTTGCGCCGTCCTGTTTAGTTCTGTCCGCAAGAGCTGGGAAATGATCACATACTTTTTCAAATGTCCAGGTATCTTTGCCATTCCCTGGTTTTGCAGCAAGCTTGAGATTCTCTTCCACGCTTAAGCCTGGAAAAATATGTCTTTCCGCAGGGACATAAGCTACTCCCAATTGGGAGATTTTATGGGGTTGCCACTTGGTTGTATCCTTCCCGTCTATATATATATATCCTGATTTGGGTGGGGTCAGCCCCATAATAGATCGCAGGGTAGTAGTTTTCCCTACTCCGTTTCGTCCAAGAATTGAAACAGCCTCCTGTTTTTCCACATACATTGACAATCCTTGAATAACATGACTTACACCATAATAGGCTTGAATTCCTTCAATATTAAGGATTTTATTCCTCTTTTCCAAGATATGCCTCCATGACCTGCTGATTTGTCTGAATTTCTTCGGGTGTTCCCTCTGCAATGATTGCTCCATATTGAAGCACGGTAATCATATCAGAAATGCTCATTACCATGTCCATGTCATGTTCAACCAGAACAACAGAAATATCATTTGCCAGCTCTTTAATTAATTGTGAAATATGTCTGGTTTCTGCCGGTGACATTCCAGCAGTTGGTTCATCCAGGAACAAAATTTCAGGATCCCCGATCATGGCAATTGCCACCTCAAGCACACGTTGATCTCCATATGCCAGATTTTTTGCAGGCCTGGCAGCTTGTTCTTTTAAACCAAGACGTTCCAGCATTGTCCATGTGTCTCTTGTCACTGCTGTAAGGCTGTGTTTTGATGAAAAAATTTTAAGAGATCCTCCGCATTTGGCCTGCCTTGAAATCCTTAAATTTTCAAAAACAGTAAGGTCTGCAAAAAGACTGTTAATCTGAAAAGTTCGACATATTCCCAGCCTTTGCAGTTCATGAGTCGGTTTGTTGGTAATATCATTCCCTTTAAAAATAATTTTCCCAGAACATGTACTTATTTTACCTGTAACAATGTTAATAAATGTTGTTTTGCCTGCACCATTGGGACCAATAATTGACGTAAGTCCATTATGATCAAGGTTAAAACAGACATTATCCGTAGCCATCACACCACCAAAATATCGGCATAAATTTTCCGTACATAGTAACTCCCCCATCTTTTAACCCCTTCTAAATCGTTTGATATGATCGCCAAGACCCGCAAATCCAGTTGGTAAAAATAATACAAGAAAAATAACAACCAGTCCAAGGTAAATTTCCCAATGTTCTGTCATTGTACTTATATAATCCTGGAGATAGATAAACATGGCTGCACCCGCAAAAGCTCCCCATAAAGAACCCATGCCACCGAGAAGCACCATCATTAAGACACCTGCTCCAGTAAACGATGCCATGGTGGATGGCCCAATATATCCTTTATACAGTATAAACAAAGCACCTGCTACACTTGCAAGAATACAAGCCAGCATCCATCCGAAAAGTTTGTATCTGCGCACATTGAACCCGATAAAAGCGGCGCGATCCTCATTTTCACGTATTGCTTCGAGAACAGCTCCAAAGGGAGAATTAATAATTCTGCGGGTTAAAAAATAACAGAGAGTCACAATGACCAGAGTAAATAGATACATTACCCTGGGATCACCAGTGCTGCCAATATTCCATCCAAACAGATGAAGGTCTGGGTTTGGCATACCCATTA
>CAZYDL010000078.1:0-12212 GCA_964646305.1 uncultured Desulfobacula sp.
ATAATGAACCATTTAGAATTTTAATTAAAAGTTAATACCCTTTATAAAAATGGTAGAATTCCTTAATTGTTCATTGTTAATTTAAAAAGGTCGCTGCGTCGTTGAGGAAGAAAATATCTCATCTTATGTGATCTGACCTGATCCAAAGCAAATTTTTCAATATTGATAATATGAATACCCTCTTTTTCTTCAATTGATTTATAGATAACATTACCATCTGGACCAATAAACAGGCTTATACCGGGAAATAAAAGCCCTTTTAAGTTGTCACCTGTCTGGTTGCATGCAGCAATATAAACGGCGTTGTCATAAGCCCTTGCCCTTAAATGCCGTACCCAGGAATTATATTTATCCTGTGAGCTTCCCCTTGGTGATGCATGGGGGATAAATATTATATCAGCCTTCTTTAAAGCCATAGCAGTGGAAAGTTCAGGAAAATGAGCATCATAGCAAAGTTGTATGCCAAAATTAAATCCATGTGATTTAAAAACTTTTATTTCATTTCCCTGGGTAAAATACTTTTGCTCAAATGGTGATGTATGGATTTTTCTGTATATTTCATTATTGCCTGAAGGATTAAAAATCAGGTGTGATGCATATATCTGATTTTCTGCTGCTTTTTGGGCAAGACCAACTAAAATAGTTATATCCTGTTTCTTTGCAATGTTTGAAAATGTATGGATTAGATCTTGATCTACAGGTCTGCAGATAAAAGTTATCTGGGGCCCGGAAACATAACCGGTAAGATTCATTTCAGGGAAAACAATTATTTTCGCCTTTTTTTTAACAGCCCTGGATATTAAATTCAGGCTTGAAGCAAGATTTCTTTTAAAATCACCTGCAATACAATTTTGAACTATCAGAGCAGCTTTTACAGCTTTCATAACTTAAAATTAGCACTAATCTTAAATACATTTGTTGCAGGGAGGTTGAGTATGGTTTTGACCCCGGTTGTTTTTGAAATTTGATCCAAGCTTTCCTGGATTATTTCCCTTGAAGGAGCAATAAATGTAAACCAGATATTAAATTTATGATCCCGTTTATAATTATGGGTTACTCCTGGATAGGCATTAACGGTATTTGTAAATAATTTTACTTTATCCTCGGGAACTTTTGCAGCACAAAGAGTAGAATAAAATCCTAATTTGTCAGGGCTGAAATTACCGCCAATACGCCTTATGAGCATATCTTTTTTCATCTGACCAACTCTTTGGATTAATTCATCTTCTAAAATCCCCAGTTTATCAGCAATAATTTTATAGGGCCTTGAAGCAATGGGAAAATCAACCTGTATATTATTAAGAATTTTTCTATTGATTTTATCCATTATAGGCATATTACGTATTCCTTTTAAATTTAAAAAAGCTCTGCATAAATATGCAGAGCTTTTAAAATTTTAAATACAAATATTTGATTTAATATTTATATTATACACATCCAGTTGGTTTTGGAAGACCAGCCATTTTACATGCTCCTTTTCCAGGACCTGAAGGGAAAAGTTCATAGATGTGTTTAAGTTTAAACTTGGTGAGTTTGGAAAGAACACGAACCATTGGGGCGATACCATTCTTTTCATAATAATCCTGGAGAACTTTTATAAGTTTCCAGTGTTCGTCTCCCATTTCTTCGATTCCTTCCTGACCTTTAACATAACCAACCCACTCTTCACAATAAGTATTGTAATCAAGAAGAAACCCATCTTCATCTATTTCAAAAGATTTACCTTCAAAATCAATAGTTGCCATTTAAACTTACCTCCTGTAAATTATTATCTTTACTATCATTTTAAGACATTCTGTCTTAGCTTCTATTCCATTTCAAGACATATACATATCTTAAGAAATGGTTACTTGTCAATATAAAATCAGTCAGATTTATTATTCTTTTGGCTTAATATTCTTTTGGAGTCATATTAAGTTGTTCAAGAGTAAAAACCGGGCCATCTTTACAAACAAGTTCCTTTCCAATATTACACCTGCCGCACATTCCAATACCGCATTTCATTCTGTTTTCAAGTGACATTATAATCTGGTGCTCCTTATATCCAAGCTTCACAAGCGAGGGCTGGGTAAACTTGATCATGATAGGAGGTCCACAGATTATGGCATATGTATCTTCATCTGCCTTGGGAGCATTTTCTTCAACAATTGTCGGGACAAACCCTGTATGATATTTCCAGGTTTTATCATCAGTACCGTCAACTGTTATGTGCATATTGATATCGCTGCGTTTTTCCCACTCAAAAAGCTCTTCTCTATATAAAAGCATACCAGGTGATCTTGCACCATAAACAACATCAATATTCTTAAATTTATCTCTATTGGCAGGGTCAAGCATATAGATTATGGATGATCTTAATGTGGTAAAGGCAAATCCACCGCCGATTATAACAACATTTTTATTTTCAAGTTTGTCCCAGGGGTACCAGTTGCCAAGGGGACCTCTGACACCAAGGATGTCTCCAACCTTCATATTGTGAAGATATGATGTAACCACACCGGTTCTGAAAACTGTGAATTTGATAAAACCTTTTTCAACAGGGGATGATGCAATTCCAATTGGAATCTCTCCTATTCCTGGAATTGAAATTTCTGCAAATTGTCCAGCATGATAGGAAAATTTTTTTTCGTCTTCCTTGTTTAAAAAAACAAATGTAAATGTTTTTAAAGATTTATCTTCAGTTGCAATTTCAATATCATCAATGCGAACTGGATAGGGTATATAGGGGTTTTCCATTATTGCTCCTTTATTTCGCAACTTCGTATGAATTCATAGTATTGCACACCTCACGGATGTCTATGTTTACAGGACAGCTTTTAACACATCTGCCGCATCCTACACACATTATTCCCTCATCATATTTATCTAAGAAATATTTTAGCTTATGCATAAATCTCTGCCTTACTCGCTGGGTTTTTGCATCCCTTGGATTATGTCCTGAAGAATGACTTGTAAACAGAGGTGACATGCAGGTATCCCAGTTTCGAATTCTTGTGGAAGCCTTTCTTTTTGTTTCATCCTGGATGTCAAAACACCAGCAGGTTGGACACACATAGGTACATGTCCCGCAGTTAATGCAGGAGAATGCAATATCATCCCAAAATGGAGCTTCATGCAGTTCAAGAATAGTTTTGTCTTTTAATTTATCTGTATTAACATTTGAAACAATTGATTTTTCTGCCTCTTTTCTCAAGACATCAAAAAGGACCTGGCTCTCCTTATCATCAGCAATATGATCAAATCCGCAGGCGTTTAAATAGGATTCCCCCTTATCTGTAAGTACCTTGGCAAGATATTTGTCATCAAGATCAGCAAGAAGGACATCAAGGCCATCTTCATTAAAAGGTCCTGTTCCAGTGGAAGTAGAAAAGTCACAAGGGCCTGGCTTGTTAATACCAAGACCAATAAAGGTTGTTGCAGCATAGGCATCACACCAGTATGGATCTTTATAGTCATCAGTATCAAAATTCAGATTTAAAATCTGCATTGCCTTTGCATCGTAGGGTCTGATTCCCACAACAGCCCTGGCAGAGTAATCTGTTTTTACTCTTTTCATTATGTGATGATTTTCCTGTGATTCATCAAGAGTTGTTTCAAGAATTTTTTCGGTTTGGGGAAACAACACTGATTTTGCAGACATCACAGAATCATGATATTCCATTTGTGGTAAGGTGTCATTTTCAAGTTTTTTGATAAAAAAACCGTTTTTATCTTTAACAGGACCAAAAAGCTTATAGCTTTTTTTAGATTTTTCAACTCCTTTGTCCCACTCTTTTTTATCAATATTTATAAATTTCATTATTTACCCTTTTCCATCTATCTTTATATTTGAAAGAACTAAATTATTTTTACAATTCTTTCCAGTTTTATTGTAGCGGTTTTCCAATTCAGAGCGCCTGTGAAGGCTATTTGATAAAATCATCGGGATCCTCGGGACTGAAAACATCAAGGGGTGGGCGTTTATCTATATCAAGTCCTGCCTCCCAGCCAAACATCTCAAAAGAATCTTTGTTAAGTTTTCTTGTAAAGTCCCTGACATTAATATCCATTGGACACGCTTCAACACATGAACCACAGTCTGTACAACGGCCTGCACAATGAAATGCTCTTAAAAAATGAAATGTATTTACATCGGTTTTATCCTGTCCTTTGCCAACCCATTGCGGACCTGACTCATCCACAAAACAGGTGGGGCAGTAACAGATAGGACAGGCATTTCGACAGGCGTAACATCTGATACAATTTTTTGTTAAGCTTTCAAAATGTTCCCATTTTGCATTAAGATCCATGTTTTCAATTTTTTCAACATCAGGATATGGGTTTTCAAAATTTGATTCTTCCACCAGGTCAGCTGCCAATGTATCATACACAACAGGGTTTTTATGCATGCATAATTTGCAATTATCCCTTAAATACTCTTTTTTATTTAATTTTTCTTCTTTTAAAGAGGAAGCAATATTCAATGTCTGCCCATCTTCATTAAACGAAATTATATCATCTTCAAAAAGGGATGCAATTTTAGCTTTATCAATCATGCCTTCACAGGGAACACCGATTATATATATATTGTCTCTTTGTATCTGGTTTTCAACAATATGGGATACAATATTTCTTGAATCACATCCCTTTGCAATTATTGCTATTTTGCCTTTCTGGTTTCTTATATAATTGGCAAGATTAAGGGAGCATGTTGAGTTAAAAACAAGCTTTTCCACATCTTGTTTGTTTGTTACAGCAACAGGGATGCAGGAAAGAGGCATGGTTCCTTTTGTAAAGCCAATAACCTTGTCAACTTCTTTGTTCTCCAGAAGCTCTAAAGAGATCTCCCTGATTTTATTTATACAGGTATCCATAATAAACTTACCTTTATTAATTATAGTCTTTTACAAGTTTTTTATTTGGCCCAAGTGCCCTTACTTTTTCTGAAATATCTTTGACAACATTTACAAATTTGACAGCTTCTGCAGATGATATCCATGAAAAATGCAGTCGGTCTCTATCTATTCCCATGTGTTCGAGAAGATTTCCCATGAGTGCAAATTTTCTTCTGGCATAATAATTACCTTCCAGGTAATGACATTCTCCTGGATGTCAGCCAGAGACCCAGACTGCATCAGCACCTTCTCTGAATGCAGAAAGAACGAATTTTACACTCATTCTGCCTGTGCATGGAATTCTAATAACCCGAATATCAGCTGGATATTCAAGTCGGCTGACTCCTGCAAGGTCGGCAGCACCATAGCTGCACCAATTGCATAGAAAGCTTACAATTTTTATATTTTTTTTTGTCATTATTCTTTTTCTCCTTTTATACAAAAGTCTTTACAGACTAAATATTTACTTTTCTGTTACATTGTGGGCAAACCTAAGGTTAAATACCGAGTCTGCCCATGGCAGTTATAGCGCTTCTTCAAGTGCAAAGATTTGTGAAAAAATCTGATTAGTATCAAAACCTTTAAGATGTAAAGCTCCTGATCTGCAGGATGCCACACAAAGTCCACACCCCTTGCACAGAACCGGATTGATCACAGCTTTTCCTTCAAACCTGCCTTCAGTCTCAAAAGATGTAGCAGAGTATGGACATATGGATACGCAGACACCACATGCACTGCAGACCATTGGGTCAACTGCTGCAACATTGCCGCTTGTGTGTACAACTTCTCTTGCAAGCAGAGTTACAGCTCTTGATGCTGCAGCCTGTCCATGGGCGATTGCTTCATCTATTGGTTTGGGATAGTGTGCCAGACCACATAGGAATACACCATCTGTTGCAAATTCTGAGGGCCCGAGTTTTGCGTGTTTTTCCACAAAAAAACCATCATCATTAAGGGGAACTTTAAAGAAATTGGCAAGTTTTTCATCTTTATACGGAACAATTGCAGTGGCAAGGGTTAAAAGATCAGCTTCAATCTCAAGGGGCATGCCAAGTATATGATCTAGGGCTGTAATAAAGAGATTACCATCATCCACCCTGACTTGTGGCTTATTATCCACAGAATATCGAATAAAGATGATTCCAGCCTCACGGGCCATTTGATATTTATATTCTCTCTCACCATAGGTTCTTATATCCCTGTACAAAATATAAACATTCATATCAGGATTTATTTTTTTAAGTTCCAATGCATTATCAATGGAGTGTGTACAGCAGACTCTTGAACAATATGGACGATCATCCTCTCTTGAACCAACACATTGAATAAACACGGCAGTATCAAGTTTTTTAAGTGACGCGTCTTTTTCAATTAATCTTTTATCAAGGTCAAGACTTTGTACGATTTTTTCACTTTTGCCATAAGAATACTCTGCTGACTCATGGGGTTTTGCCCCTGTGGCAATTATTGCAATACCATGTTCTAAAGTTGAAGTTTTGTCATTGTGTAATAATTCTGATTTAAAATTACCCACAAATCCTTCAACATTTTCAAGTGTGGTATTAAGGTGTACATGAATATTATCATGACCTTCAACATCTTTGATCATGGAGCCAAGTTCCAAGGCAATATTTTCTCCCTTATATGTATGAAAGAGCTTATTTGCCTGACCTCCGAGTTGAACATCTCTTTCAATAAGGTGAACTTCATAACCCTGTTGTGCAAGATTATTTGCGCTTGTCATGCCGGATATTCCTCCTCCAATGATCATGGCAACCGGATTGACCTGGAGTTCAGTCTCTTCAAGGGGTTCCATTAAAGCGACTTTGGAAACCGCCATCCTGACAAGATCTTTTGCCTTTTCCGTGGCAATTTTAGGCTCATTTTTATGAACCCAGGAAGCATGATTTCTGATATTGGTCATCTCAAAAAGATATTTATTTAAACCAGCATTTATCAAGGTTTCCTGGAATAACGGTTCATGGGTTTTAGGAGTACATGCTGCAAGTACAACCCTGTTAAGCTTTTTTTCCTTAATTATCTTTGCCATGATATCCTGGCTGTCCTGGGCACATGAATAAAGATTATCTGTAAAATATTCAACATAGGGCAGGGTGCCTGCATAATCACGAACTTCAGGGACATTGATTACACCTGCAATATTACTTCCGCATTTGCAGATGAAAACCCCGATTTTTGGACGCTCACCCACAACATTTGTTTCAGGAATAACTTCCGGGATCTTATTTAAGGTGTTTCTTGCTTCTGCAAGCATGGCTCCTGCTTCTGCAGCAGCAGCAGATGCATCAACAACAGATTGCGGAATATCCTTTGGACCCTGGAAAGCACCTGCAACAAAAATTCCTTTACGATTGGTTTCAACAGGTTTAAAGCTTGATGTTTTTGCAAAATTACCATCTGTCAGCTCTATGCCGAGTTTTTTGGCCATTGCAACTATTTCAGGTGATATTTCAAGACCAATGGAGAGAACTATCATGTCAAAGACCTCTTCGACTTTTTCACCATTTTCAAGGACATAGACAACCTTAAGATCATCTGAACCATGTATTTTCTCAATTGTATGGACACGGCTTCTTAAAAATCTAATTCCCATTTCCTGTGCTCTGTTATAATATCTTTCAAAATCTTTTCCATGGGTTCTCATATCCATGTAAAAAATTGCACAGTCAAGATCATCGCCTGCATGCTCTTTGGCAATAACTGCCTCTTTTAAGGCATACATACAGCATACAGAAGAGCAGTATTTATTGTCACATTTATTCATATCCCGTGAACCCACACATTGAAACCACGCAACCTTTTTGGGTTCTTTATTGTCTGACATTCTTGTGAGATGTCCACTTGTGGGCCCTGATGCTGAAAGGATACGTTCAAACTCCATGGCAGTCATTACATTGGGATGATCTATATAGCCATAATTGTCAAACTTGGAAGGATCAAAGGGTTCAAATCCAGGAGTGAGAATAACAGAACCTGCATCAATCTCTATTATTTCATCTTCCATGGTGTGGTCAATGGCATCCATCTGGCAGACATCGGAACAAACCTGGCATTCTCCTGTTTTATAATGCATGCACACATCACGGTCAATGGCAGGGATATTTGGTACAGCCTGGGCATAGGGTACATAAATCGGTTTTCTGCCCTTAAGACCCACTTCATATTCAGAAGGTATAATAAAAGGATTCTTTTTTGTGAATTCATCCCTGATTTTTTCAAGGGTTATGTGACCTGTGGGACAAACCGACGCGCAACCACCGCAGGCAACACAAAAATCAGATTGGATACCAAAAGGGGTATCAATTTTCATGTCAACGCCACGACCTGTAAAACTAATGGCACTATTACCAATCTTTTCACACATACGCACGCAAATACCGCAAAGAATACAATCATCATTTTCTATGGCAAAGCGCGGTTTTTGAATTTCATATTGTTTTGCGAGTTTTTTAAGAAGCGGTACATCAGGACATTTTGCATAGAGCATTTCAACAAGGAGTTTGCGCCCGTCATGAACAGCTTGTGTGTCAGTATTTATCTCCATGCCTTCCCATATTGGATAGTTGCATGCAGTTACAAATTTTGTTCTTCTGCCGTCAAAAAGTTCCACTGTACACATCCGGCACATTCCGGCTGGTTCCAGGGCTTTATGGTGGCAGAGAGTAGGGATTTCCACGCCATATTTCTCAGCAACATGAATTATGTACTGCCCAGGTTCTCCCTGAACTTCTTTTCCGTTTAATTTAAATATAATCATATATATTATTCCTCATCTGCCAAGGCAGTTATTTAATAGCAATGGCATTGAATTTACATGCATCGTAACAAATTCCACATTTAATACATTTATCTTGTTCCAGGATATGTGGCTCTTTTTTAGACCCTGTAATAGCATCTTCGGGGCATTTTTTTGCACACACGGTACAACCTGTGCAGGCTTTTTCATCAATTTCATAAACAAAAAGTTTTTTGCAGATACCAGCTTTGCATTTTTTGTCAACAATATGGGATTCATACTCTTCCCTGAAATATTTAATAGTTGTTAAAACTGGATTAGGTGCAGATGTACCAAGACCGCAAAGTGAAAAGTTTTCAATCATTGAACCTAATTCTTCAAGAAGTTCAATGTCACCCTCTTTGCCATCACCTTCACAAATTGACGTAAGGATATCCAGAGACTGCTTGATACCTTCTCTACAGGGGGTACACTGACCACAGGATTCTTCTTTAAGAAAATCAAGAAAATATCTTGCAACATCAACCATGCAGGTGTCCTGATCCATGACAATCATACCGCCTGATCCCATTATGGAACCTACCTGAGCTAACTGCTGATAATCCACATTAGTGTCTATAAGGCTTTCAGGAATGCATCCCCCGGAGGGGCCACCTGTTTGAACTGCTTTAAATACTTTTTTTCCTGGTACACCCTGTCCCATGTTAAAAACAATATCCCTTAAGGAAACTCCCATGGGAACCTCAATCAAACCAGTATTTTTTACCTTTCCAACAAGACTGAATGCTTTGGTTCCTTTACTGTTGTCAGTGCCGAATCCCGCATACCATGGCGCACCTTTCAATAGAATAGCAGGAACATTGGCATAAGTTTCAACATTGTTGAGGTTTGAAGGCTGATCTCGAAATCCTTTTTCAACCGTATGCACATATTTTGCCTTGGGGCGACCGACATTTCCTTCAAGAGATGCCATGAGAGCAGTGGATTCGCCACATACAAAAGCGCCTGCTCCAGTTGATATTTTTATTTTAAAAGAAAAATCGCTTCCGGCAATATTGTCACCCAAAAAACCATAGGATGTGGCCTGTTTTATTGCTGTAACCAGGCGTTTTACTGCGAGAGGATATTCATTTCTTACATAAAGAAATCCTAAGGAAGATCCAATTGCAAGACCTGCAATGAGCATTCCCTCTATTATTGAATGGGGGTCTCCTTCAAGTATGCTCCTATCCATATAAGCTCCTGGGTCACCTTCGTCAGCGTTGCATATAATGGCTCTTTCTCCGTCATGCTTTGCACAGGTTGCCCATTTAATACCAGTGGGAAACCCTCCGCCGCCGCGACCCCTCAGACCCGATTCTTTAATGGTAGTAATAATATCCTGAGGTTTCTTTTTTTGAAGGGCATCAAGAAAAGCAATATACCCCTGTTTTCCAAAGTATTCTTCTATGCTGTCAGGATCTATATAACCGCAATTTCTCAAGGCTATTTTGACCTGACCTTTAAAAAAAGGTGTCTCTTCAAGAAATGGAATTCCTTCTATAGGTTTGACATTTTTTTGTGGATTTTCCATATCGTCTTCAAGAAGGGAACGTGGATCTTTTACCTGCCCCAAAATATGCTTTTTACTCTTTTTATTTTTAAAATCACTTTTAATGTAGTCATTGATAACACCTACGATTTTATCTTTGGTTACATTTTTATACATCATGCGGGGTTTGTCCCTGGAAATAATTTCAACCAGGGGTTCAACTTCGCAATATCCAATACATCCTGTCTGGCATATTTCGATATTTTTATTTTTTAAAAATTCTTGTTTCCCTGTATCAAAAGATTCTCTGGCACCAGCTGCTATACCGCAGGATGCCATACCAATATTCACCTTGATAGCTTCAGGCAGATTAAGCTTTATTTGATACTCTTTTTTTATTTTTTCCAGATCTTTTACAGATTGAATATTCATATTTAATACCTCATTGTCAATTATTCGTATTTATTCAATACAGTTTTGATTTCTTCCGGCTTGATACGACCATGCATATCATCATTGATTTTAATGACCGGGCCAAGACTGCAACAGCCTATGCAACGAACAGATTCAAGGGTATATTTCTTGTCACTGGTTGTTTCTCCGTCTTTAATATCAAGGCTTTTTTCAAGTTGTTCCCTGACTCTTTCTCCACCCCGGACATGACAGGCAGTTCCAAGACAGATGGAAATAATATTCTTGCCCCTGGGTTCAAGACTGAATGTGCTGTAAAACGTACTAACCTCATAGACTCTGCTGTAAGGTATTTCAAGTTTTTCAGCCACATACAAAAGTGTTGGTTTTGGAAGATAATTATAACGGCGCTGAATTGCCTGGAGAATCATAATTAGATTTTCCTTATTACCGTTAAATTCTTTTTCAATCATCTGATCAAGTTCCAGATAGTCTATCTCTTTGGTATCATTATTATACTGAGACGTAATTTTACCCATTTGTAATTCTCCTATCAAGAATGAACTTCTTTTAAAAGCTCATTATGCTGCAGTAATCTGTTGTGTTACAGGACAGTTTTCCACGCAGGCTCCACATCCTGTACAGCGGTCTGTAATGATACTTCGTGCCCGTTTTTTGATTTTGACTTTGAAGTTTCCTGCAGAACCTTCAATGGATTCAATGTCAGAATAAGTTATTAATTCAATATTTAAATGCCGGCCGACCTCGACCAGTGTAGGTGAAATAATTCACATTGCACAGTCATTGGTTGGAAAGGTCTTGTCCAATTGAGACATGACACCGCCAATGGAGGGACTTTTTTCCACCAGATATACATAATATCCGGAGTTTGCAAGATCAAGAGCTGAAAGCATGCCGGAAATACCGCCGCCAATCACAACTACAGATCCAGTTTTTTTTGTATTCATTATTTTTATCTCCAGTTTTATTTATAAAAAAGTTATTTAATGTCTGACTGAAAACCGCCAGTTTATTGTCCATACACCAAATAAATTTATTTACTATTACCACCTTCATCTTAAATTTCATTTTTTAATTAATTTTCACAAATTAAAAATTATGTTATAAGGCTATATTTCAAGAGTTGTCAACCATAATTAAAAAGAAAATGATCATGACTTATACTGCCCATGGTAAAAGAAAATAAAAAAATCATTATAATCTGCGGTCCAACAGGGATTGGGAAAACTTCATTTGCCATAAAGATTGCACGCTCCTTTAATGGCGAGATTGTCAGCGCAGATTCAATGCAGATTTATAAACTAATGGATATTGGCACTGCAAAGCCTGATCCAGATGAGTTAAAACTTGCCACACATCATTTAATCGATTTTATTGATCCCAGGAATGATTTTGATGCCGGCATGTATGTTAAAGCTGCCGATACAGCCATTGCCAATATTGCTCAAAAAGGAAAGGCAGCTGTTATAGCGGGTGGTACCGGGCTTTATATTAAGGCTCTTTTGCATGGATTATTAAGATCTAAACCTTTAAATGAAAAAGCAATGTCCCAATTGAATGATGAACTTAAAGAAAAAGGTAATATCTTTTTGCATAAAAGACTTGAACTATGTGACCC
>CAZYDL010000079.1:0-12182 GCA_964646305.1 uncultured Desulfobacula sp.
TTGAAATCCATCAACTCTTTGATTTAGGCGAAGTACGCGATTTCCTGATGAACCATAAGACTTGACTGATAATCATCATTCTATAGTGACAGGTAGATAAGGAGCTATATATTTTTGATAAAAAATTTTTTTAATAATAAACTTGGAATTGTCGTTGGTGGCTCCGGCCTGGTGGGTGGTGGCAGCATTAATTTTTTTGAAAAAAATGGGGATGCAGGATTCTGGCGCCAAACAGTAAGAAATTGAGCCTTAGAAATGCTAATGACATACAGGCTTTTTTTCAGCGCTATCATCCCGATTTTATAATTAATACGGCGATTGCAGCTATTGACAGTGATCCGGAAGTAACCTTTGAAGTTAACTATCTTGGAAACATTAATCTGGCAAAGGTTGCGATGAGCTTTAATATCCCCTATATTTTTTTTAGTTCTGCTGCAGTGTTACCTGACGGCAATAATCTCAGTGAAGAGAGCATGCTGCCGTTAAGCTTTGGCCTAAGCAACTATGTCAAATCAAAGGTGATGAGCGAATTGACCCTGCAGCATCTGCACAAGACCAAAGGACTTGATTACACAATAATACGGCTTGCCATAGCTTACGGCAAGTACGATCATAAAATTCAGGGATTTCATCGGCTTCTTTTTTCCATCGCAGATGAGTCCATGCCTATGCTCTTTACCGGGAAAAATATTTGTCATTCCTACAGTAGCACCAAAAAAACCCAATATTTTCTTCGACATGTGCTTGAAAATAGAGATGAATTTTCCGGCCAGACATATCATTTTGTTGATCAGAAACCTGTGAACCTATCCAAACTTATATTAACCATTCGCGCTTTTTTGGGGTTACAAACCCCTAGAGAGTTTTATATGCCTTTTCCTGCGGCATGTTTTGGAATAAAGGTCTTGGGAAAAATTGTTAAAGGGCTGCACAAATTTGGAATTGAGGCGCGCATACCTCCGGAATTGATGTTCCTGGAAAATTTTTATAAAACCCATACTCTTTCGTCTGTTAAACTGCAGGAGTCAAGCTTTGTGGACCCTGCTCCAGATGAAACAGTTTTTAGCCGGTTGCCGGAGATTATTGAATACTACTTGACGCGTTGGCAGCAGTTCAACCTGATATCATTGGATGATGAATTCTTTGATCCACAAAACATTGCTGAGGATTTCCTGAACTCACCGGAAACACTTCTTGATGAAATTCATCAACAAAAACGTCAACCATTCAGAGAATTTAAGTTGCGGCAAGATATAAAAAAGGACATTGATATTTCATCGTTGCCCTATTAATCTGAGGTCTGGCTCAAGTTGGTAGCGACGGGGCAAGGGGCTGGACGTAGCCTGTACCGCGTTCTCGACAGTGAAGCCGCCGAGAACAATATGTTCACTATTTTTTTCTGAGTAACATACAACAACGATATAATATATAATCACCCGTCCCTAATCTTAAATTCTTACCAAAAGCTAAAATTTGAATGGTGATTATAAAGTCAGGCTTCCACAAGTAAGCAAGTTTTAAAAAAATCTGTAGTAGCACTTATCTATAAGGCTTACAAATGCCACTCAATTTCTGATATTTTAAATTCAACTTATTGAAATATCAATATTCTCTTCATCCCTTAATACTCTTCTTAAAACTTTGCCAACATTAGACACTGGAATTTCATCCCTGAATTCAATCATCCTGGACCGTTTGTATCCAGTCATATTTTCTTTGCAAAAATCATTGATTTCCTCGACTGTTGTATCTGCTCCCTGTTTGAGTTGAATAAAAGCCTTAACTCTTTCGCCGCTTTTTTCATCCGGGATCCCAATCACAGCGGCAAGCTCTACTGCAGGGTGGGTATAGAGAACATCTTCAATTTCCCTTGGATAGACATTGAATCCACTTACAATGATCATATCCTTTTTGCGGTCAGTAATGGTAATATATCCATCTTCATCAATATTTCCAATATCACCGGTGAGAAAATACCGGTTGCCGTTGATCTGTATAAACACCTCTTCATTGGCATCTGCTCGTTTCCAATAGCCTTTCATTACCTGGGGACCGCAGGCAACTATTTCACCATCCTCACCCTGGGGCATTTCCTTTGTTGAATCTTCAAGATCCATGACTTTTATATCTGTGTCAAGCAATGGAAAACCAATGGAACCAACCTTCCGAGTCTCTTTGTATGTGGGATTAACACTAAGGGTAGGCCCGGTTTCAGTGAGTCCCCAGCCTTCAAAAATAACAGAGCCTGTTTTTTCTTCAAACTGCCTGCATACTTCAGGAGGTAAAGGCGCTCCCCCTGAAAAACATCCCATAAATGAAGAGAGATCATACTTATTTAAAAGTGAGTGATTGGCAAAGGCAACAAAGATAGTAGGAACTCCTGCCATAAATGTGGGGCGATATTTCTGAACCGCCTTGAGTACTTCTGTAAAAGGTGGATTACCAGCTCTGGGATCAGGAATACAGATAAGCTTACTGCCAAGCATACATGCTATCAAAAGAACGTTACAAAGCCCAAAACAGTGATACCAGGGAAGTACCCCCATGAATGTATGATAATCTCCTGCATACATTTTTTCAGGTGATTTGCCTTCACCATGCACGACCCTTGCCCATTCATGCAATGCAAAACAATTGTAGATTACATTTGTATGGGATAGTTCTGCGCCTTTTGGAACTCCGGTTGTGCCGCCTGTATAGGGCATAAGTGCAGTATCCTGTTCAGGATTTATGGTCACAGACGGTGGATCTGGTGATGACTTTGCCAGAATATCATCATACATAATGTGGCCTGGTTCATGTCTGTCTGCCTTTGGAATTTTGCCAAGAAGCCCACCCAGAAAAGCCTTAATTGCGGGTAAATAAGATTGAATATTACAGACAATTACAGTGTCAATATTTGTACCCTCAATGGCTTTTACAGTATTGGGATAAAATTGGGGATGATCCATACAGAAAACCATTTTTGATTCTGAATTCTTAAGCTGAAACTACAGCTCAGAAGCTGTATAGACTGGATTGCAGGTAACAGCCACAGCACCTGCTTTTAAAATTCCAAATAATATTTCCGGGAACTGGGGCAGATTGGGGAGGAATATGGCAATTTTATCATCTTTTCCAATACCTTTGCCGGCCAGAAAATTTGCAATCTTATCAGCTGCTTCTTTTACCTGGGCATAGGTTCTGGTGGCACCATTAAAAATGGTAAAAACATTATCAGGATAATTTTTTGCAGAGTCATCAAGAAGTTTAAATAAAGGGAATTTATAATCGCTGATTGTATGTGGCACACCTTGTGGCCAGAACGGGGTTTTCCAGACTTGATCCTTCATGTTTCTTCCTCCTATTAATTTTCATTAAAATTTACAGGATGTGCTCAGGATGTGTGCAGGATATGCAGTTGAACAGGGAATAATAAGTTCTGCGATAGTTTGAGCTGGCATAAACAAACAATAATCAAATTGTTTGTTATTGGGTATCAAAAAAAAACAGGTCTGACAATATCTTTTTTCCTGGTTGAACGTAGAACTTCATCATAATTTTTATAAAGGGAACCTTATTCAAAGATCTTCTTTCAATCATAAATCCTTTTAACCCTTGAAGTTAAAGACGACACAATTTCATAATTAATTGTATTTATATTTTTAGCAAGTTCGTCAGCGCTAATGGTTTGATCTGCCTGCCTGCCAATTAAAACCACTTCATCTGCAACCTGGACATCGGAAATATGCCCAACATCAATTATGGTTTGATCCATGCAGACCCGTCCGACAATGGGGGCTTTTTCTCCATTAACAAGCATGTATCCATTTGATGAAAAAAGCCTTGAAAATCCATCGGCATAGCCAATGGGCACCGATGCAAGTATGGTATTCTGTTTTGTCTCATGGGTCATGCCATAGCTGACCTTAAATCCTGGAGAAACTTTTCTTACAGATGTTATAATTGATTTCAGGGTCATGGCAGGAACAAGCTTCACCTTTGAGGTATCAACTTCATTGGAAGGATAAAGCCCGTATAATGAAACCCCGGCCCTGACCATGTCATAGTGGGAATCTGGATACTCCATAATTCCGGCACTGTTTGCAGCGTGGCAGATTTTAAATTCAATATTCTCTTTTTTAAGATCCCTGACCAGAGAATCAAACCTGTCCAATTGTAAAATTGTATAGGTTCTGTCCCTGTGATCAGCAGCTGCAAAATGGGTGTATATGCCTTCTGGTTCAAGACCAGGCAGACTCATAATTTTTTTAATATCCTGGAGAATCTTTTCACGTGTGACCTTCAGGTTATTAATAATCATACCCACCCTGCCCATGCCAGTATCTATTTTTAAATGCACCTTGAGTTTAATACCTTGATTATGTGCAGCCCGGGACAAAGCTTTTGCCATTTCATAATTATAAATTGTTGTACTAAGATCAAGCTCATCTGCCAACACAGCCTGTGCAGGATAAATATAGCCAAAAACAAGAAGAGGTGCTGTAATCCCGGCTTGTCTTATCTCAACTGCCTCATCAAATCTTGCTACCCCAAGAGTATCAGCACCACTTTGCAAAGCTTTTTGAGCAATTTTAACGGCACCATGGCCATATCCATCAGCCTTAACCACAGCCATGAATTTTGATTTTTTCTGCATGACATGCTTTAAAGCCTGAATGTTCTTTGCTATAGCATCCAGATTGATTTGAGCCTTGACAAGATGATATCCCATGAATCATTCCTTTGTTAAAAAATAAAGCTTTGAAACCAGTACCATATCTGCAATTTTTCTTAAACCATAATCTCAATTTTTTAAATAGTGCCTGAACAAAAACCAATTGCATTGACAAAATAATAAAGAATAGCATATTTTCTTTATACTATTATCTTGCTGGACAATTAAAAGAGAGTGGCAAAGGAGAATAACAAATGAAAATTATCAATTCCAAAGATATCCTGCCCATTGTCATGGACAATGAAATGGTTAAAAATGTTGCCGGCAGAGTGATGATCGGCAAAGAAGATGGAGCTCAGAACTTTTGCATGAGAATGTTTGAGATGGCTAAGGACGGATATACTCCAAGGCATACCCATGACTGGGAACATGAAATTTTTGTCCTGGCAGGCAAAGGAGAAGTTTTTATAGAAAATAAATGGCATCCTGTTTCAACGGAATCAGCCATATTTATTCCACCCAATATTGAGCACCAGTTTAAAAATACTTCTGATATAAGATTTGATTTTTTATGTTTGATTCCCTCGGGGGCTCCTGAGTTATGAGTGAGTTAAAATCCTGTGTTGGCAAAGATGGTAAATTTATTGTGGGTGTTCACAAACCTGTGTTCAAGGTAAAAAATTTAAGAGACCATGATTATTTGACTTCACTTGGAAAACTTACCGACAAAACCGATGTTGACAACTTAGCTAATTTTCCCAATGGTGATCTTTTTGAACCAAATGCCGATATAATCTATGAAATTGCCAACCCTTTTCCCTTTAGAGGAACAACTTATATTAATTCTGCATGGGCTGATATAAAAGCTGGTCACCCTGAAAAAATCTGCATATCAAAGCCTGAACCATGCTCTCTGCTCAACAATTTTACAACAATGGAAGAAAGCAAAAACATGGGGCTGAAAGATAAAACTCAAATTCTGGATATTCTGCCCCATCCTTTGCTCATTGCCCTGGCACAGGCTTCCACAGATCCGGAAGAGTTAATAATTCTGGCACAAAAATCGTGCAATATCATTTTTGATTCAAAAAACCCAAACAAAATCCCTGCAGGCATTGAATATAAAATGGATAAAACCGGAAACATCATCCCGAATATCCATGACCATGAGCTTTTTGAAATTCTTGTGAACAATAAATACCTTCCAGATGATTATAAAAATGCCTTAGTGTTAAAACCAGGAGTACAGGGAAACAATGAGATTACAGGGGAATATCTCTCTGAAGACGGGAACACCCATGTTTTTGAATATTTAAGACGAAATTCATATATTCCCTGGGGTCATTTTGCATCCAACATGGCAAATGACACAATCAGATACAGCACACAGGATCTTAGCCCTGCTGATATGAAAGGCATAAGACACTTATATTATCAGCGTGCCTTTGTAAGACTTGCAGCAGAACTTGACATTGATCTTCCGGAGAAACAACAATGTCTGACCCGGGACATGCTTGAGAATCTAAGAAATGAGATACTGACAAAACTTAAAAAAAGCCATGCTCCTGCTTTACAATTCAACGCCACCCTATGGGGATGGAATTTTGGATTTGGATATGCCCAGTCCGGACACAGACTCCATGCTTCGCATCAGATGATCCACCAGCAGAACGCCATGATTCCCAAGTATGTTCAAACCAGCCCAAAAGAGAATATAAACTCTTTTGCCTGCGGTGATTTAATTGATGATTTTATAAAGACTTACAGGCAAACCACAGGGCAGCACTTTTTTAAAATTTATTTGACCGCCATAAAAAACAATAAAAGAACAGATGGAAATGTGGCAGGCAATTCATCCCTTGTGCTTTTTGAAGATGATCATACCATATTATTTGTACCAAAGGCCCAGGTTTGTGAATGGGAGTTGCAGCTCATGCCCAAAATATTCTGTGGTAATATTATTGAAGCAGATAAAAATATGCGAAATTCTCTGGATAATGCTATTTTATATGCTGTTCAAACCCTTGAAACCCTTGGTGCTCAATTTGTGACATCCATAGAATTTTCAAAACGATTTGATTCAGATAATTCAGACCAGCAATTATTATATTCATTTATTCCAAGGCTGCCCTATGCACCTGCTACTTTCAGTGAGGCACAACTGCGATGGATAAGTGGAATATATCCCGAAGATTTTGCCCATGCATGCAGACAGGCCATAAAATGATTCTACATGATTTTATCTATGAATGGGATGGTAAAACTGTATCGGGTGAAAAGCCTGTTTCCTGGTGGCCGGGCTCATATCATGTTAGAATTGTAAAACTTGGAACAGACAATGATAATATCAGCTATCTTTTTTCCACAGCTGTTCTGTTAAAAAATGCCCGTACTCAAAAGCCCATGAATACATCCTTGAAAAACTATATCCACAATTTTGCCAAAAAAATCTCAAAGGAGTATAAGCTCAATATCAGCAAAACCCTGTGGATTGAACTGGATGATAAAATAAGAGTTGCACACTTAAATCCCGATCAAAAAGTTGTCCCGGAAATCCTATACTCTATTTCCTGGCGATCCATAAGACCAAATGAACTTGAATTAATCAAACCATATATTGATGATATGTAAAAAAAAAAGAAAACTTAGATAAATACAAGGAAGCTGCAAAAAATACTTTTACAAAGACTCACCGAATAAATTTCAGGGTGAGTGAAAAGGATTTTCGAAGCATTAAGGTTAAAGCACGAAAGGAATTAGAAATATATAATATTGTTTTTTAGGAAAAGTTAATGAAGTTTAACCCATTAGGCCATAAAATCAACGATCTTATCGTTTTCAATCCATCCAAATGGCCTGCACGTGAAATCATTGGAAGGACAACTGCTTTATTGTTTATTGCAGTTTTTCTATATTTCAAAATAGTTAAATTTAAAAATTATCCTGGATATTTTAACGGGTGGAACAAATTCTGGATGATTCATTTTTTGACCTGGACTATTGAAACCGGAATTTTGCTGGGATATCTGCTATCTTATCTGACGCGAGAAAAGGCTGTATCCGTGGCCAGAGGTATTATGGAAACTGTATTCCCCGTATTCATTGCAGGCCTACCTGTTTTAATATCATTTGCATCTTACAATTTTGATGACCATATCCCCCAAAACTCCTCTATGCATCTTCCTGTTTATTTTACTATTGCATCCCTGATGCTTTTTGGTAACCTGATAAATTTGATGGGCCTGCTTTCACTCAGGCGCGCTTTTACCATTATGTCTGAAGCCAGGGCCCTTATAACCACCGGCCTTTATAAATATATTCGTCATCCCCTCTATCTTGGGCATTTCATCCTGTTTTTCTGTAGCACCTTATTTCGCTTCCACTGGTATACTATACTCATGTATCTAATTTTCTTTTTCGGGCAGTGGTACCGGGCAAAAATAGAAGAGCAGAAGCTGGAAACGGCGTTTGCTAACTATAGTAAATATAAATTGAAAACAGGAATGTTTCTCCCAAAAATTAAATTTGAGAGCACCAAATAATATATTGATGATATATAAAAAGGCGGGCAAAATAAAGAATCCAACCCGCCTTTTTTATTAAACAATCACAATTGTTTAAACAACACCCTGATCCATCATGGAGTCAGCTACCTTAACAAAACCAGCAATATTGGCTCCATTTACATAGTTGCCGGGGGTTCCATACTCTTCTGAGGCTGAAAGACATGAATGGTGAATGCTCTGCATAATGCCCTTGAGTTTGGCTTCCACCTCTTCACGGGACCATTTGATCCGCATTGAATTTTGTGACATCTCAAGCCCTGATACTGCAACACCACCGGCATTGGCAGCTTTGCCAGGAGCATAAAGGATTTTATTGTCAAGAAAGATATCAATTCCTTCGGGCATGGTGGGCATATTTGCACCTTCGCAAACCACATGGATCTTATTATTAACAAGGTTCTGGGCATCCTTTGCATTGATTTCATTCTGGGTTGCACTTGGAAAAGCACAATCCACTTTATGATCCCAGAGAGGATTATGGTCAGACCCTGCATCAATTTCAGTATAAACAGCATCTGGATATTTCTCGACATACTCTTTTATACGGCTGCGTTTTACATTTTTAAGATACATAACATGTTGAAGTTTAGCTTCATCAATGCCTTGTTCATCATAAATATATCCTGAAGAATCAGAAAGAGTAACGACTTTAGCTCCCAGCTGGTTTAATTTTTCAGTGGTGTATTGGGCAACATTGCCGGAACCGGAAACAAGACAAACCTTATTTTCAAGGCTTTCATTTTTTATTGCAAGCATTTCATTGGCAAAAAAGACTGAGCCATATCCAGTGGCTTCAGGTCTGATCAAACTTCCACCCCAGTTAAGACTTTTGCCTGTTAAAATGCCGGTAAACTCATTTTTTAGTTTTTTATACATACCAAACAAAAATCCAATTTCCCTTCCTCCAACACCAATATCGCCGGCAGGCACATCTGTATCAGGACCAAGATGACGGTAAAGCTCAGCCATGAAACTCTGGCAGAATCTCATGACTTCATTGTCTGATTTCCCTTTGGGATCAAAGTCAGAGCCACCTTTTCCACCGCCAATGGGAAGAGTGGTCAATGCATTTTTAAATACTTGTTCAAAGGCAAGAAATTTCAGGATGGAAAGGTTGACGGAAGGGTGAAAGCGAAGGCCTCCCTTGTAAGGTCCTATAACTGAACTCATTTCAATTCTAAAGCCCCTGTTGACCTGAACCATGCCCTGATCATCCACCCATGGAACCCTGAACTGAATCACACGTTCCGGCTCCACAACTCTTTCCATTATTTTTGCATGCCTATATTCAGCATTTTTATCAAGCACTGGTTTTACAGAGTCGGCAACTTCTGTAACTGCCTGGTGAAACTCTTTTTCAAAAGGGTCCCTTGCCTTAACAATATCCATTATTGTATTCATGATTATTCTCCTGCTATTGTTTAAATTGTTGATTTATTTTTGTCAGAACAAGTGCCAGCCCCCCCCCTGTATTACAATAAACTTGAGCTTTATCTTTTTATAAGCTCTGTTAAGAGAGCACGGGTTTATTCTGAAAATAAATTGTATAATCTCTCCATATCATCAACTATTCCTAACTTCAAGTGTTAACAAAGAAAGGTTTTCCATGCAAAAGATAAGATATGGTTTTAACCTGAATCCTGACAATTTAAAAAAAATAAAAAATCTCTTTTAATATATTGAAATTTAATATACTCAAGAAGAGAAATATTCTCTTCTTTAAATAAATAGGGTTTTCGCCATGGACAAACTAAGTCAGACATTTAACAATAATGTCAAGATAATGAAGTCTCGGGTAACCAGGCCTGCAATTTATGGGGTTACTATTGCTGTTATTTCCCTTATTTTTGCGACATTGCTTTCCAGCTATTTTCAATTTGGGAAAGTCACCCTTACAACCATTGTTAATGCGCAAAAAAGCAATGTTACACTCTGGTTCCTGGATGCCATGCCCTTTATATTTGCTTTCTGGGGTCAGTATGCCAGCCATATCCTGGCCTATGAAGCAAGCACCATGGTTCTGGATCAGACAGCAGACCTAAGAAATCAGACTGTGGTTCTCGAACATAAGGCAGCCCATGATGCTACCCACGACAATGTTACTGACCTTCCAAACAGGATACTTCTTATGGACAGGCTTGAACAGGCCATCCAGTCAGGTATACGTCAAAAAACAATCCTTGCACTGTTGATTTTTAATATTAAAAATTTTAAAGAGATCAAAGATACTTTAGGCCATTACAACAGTGACAGATTATTAAAACAGGTTGTATCAAGACTCCAGGGTGTGGCAAGAAAATCAGATACTCTTTCCCGATTAGATGGCAAAGAATTTGCTATCCTTCTGCCTATTCTACAGAAAAATGAAGACATCTTTCTCTTTATAAACAAAATACGTAAAACATTTATGGAACCTTTTTCCATTGATAAACTGACATTTGAAATACAAATCAGTATTGGTGCTGCCATCTTTCCTGAACATGGCAAAGATGTGGACACAATCATGCAGCGTGCCAATGTAGCACTCTTTGCAGCAAAGCAGAGCAATCAGCAATATACAATCTATTCCAGTGACCTGGATAAACAAAGCCCCCACCGCATCACAATGATGGGTGAACTGCGCCAGGCCATTGAAAATGATGAGCTTGTTCTCTATTATCAACCTAAAATCGATCTGCATACACGCCGTATCAGCGGAGTCGAAGCTCTGGTACGCTGGCAGCACTCAGAACATGGTTTTCTGCCTCCAGATGAATTTATTCCCATGGCAGAACGTACAGGATTGATCAAGCTTCTTTCCATATGGGTGTTAAAACATGCTTTAAATCAGGCGGAAAAGTGGCATAAAAAAAATCTTAAATTAAATATTGCCATAAACCTGAGCCCCAGCACTTTTCTGGACAGTGATTTACCAGACCTTATCATTGGCATGCTTTCCCTTTATGATATCCCGGCTGAATATATCATACTTGAAATTACTGAAAGCTCAATGATCAAAGACCCGGATCTTGCCATGGAAATTTTAGATAGGCTGACACAAAAAGGCCTCAAGATATCCATTGACGATTTTGGTACAGGGTATTCTTCTCTGGCCTATTTAAAAAAACTGCCTGTAAGTGAAATCAAAATCGATAAATCATTTGTCAGTGATATGGTCAAAAATGATAATGATGCTGTTATTGTAAAATCAATCATTGACCTTGGTCATAATTTAAGTCTTAATGTTGTGGCAGAAGGCGTGGAAGATCAAGAAACCGTTGCCCGTCTCAAATCACTGGGATGTGATGTGCTCCAGGGATATTATTTCAGCAGACCCTTGAGTAATAAAGATTTTTTAAACTGGCTGCCAAAAAAAAACAAGGTGGCTGATTAACTTTTTTAAAAACAACTTCCAGTAAAAACAATCAATATTTTTCATTGACAAAATAATATTTCAGACTGTATAAACTCTTTGCAAACATAAAGGTGCCTGATTAATTTATATCAAGTAAAATTGTATTAAATTTTTGAAGGACAAAAGGAAAGACGGTGAAAATCCGTCACATACCAGCCATTGCCGTGAATGGGGACGACGACTGCAAAATGCCACTCTTTTGAATAAAGGGGAAGGCGCAGATCGTAGGGATGATCCAAAGTCGGAAAGCCTGCCTTAATGTTTAAAGCACAAGGATTCATTGCTGGAACATGATCCTGTTGAATAAAATTAATATTATTCAGGAGGAATTTTTATGCCCCAGACATTGAATCGGGAATTGAGTCAGACATCAAATCAAATATTCGGCGCAA
Source organism: uncultured Desulfobacula sp. (assembly GCA_964646305.1). Lineage (GTDB taxonomy): Bacteria > Desulfobacterota > Desulfobacteria > Desulfobacterales > Desulfobacteraceae > Desulfobacula. Next base: position 12,010 of record CAZYDL010000079.1, read on the forward strand.
TTATCACCCGCCTTATCAAAAAAAATAATCTTACACGAGAAGAAACCAGGCAGGCATTTACTTTAATTTTAAACAATGACGTTACTGATATGCATCAGGGCGCTTTTCTCTCTGCTCTGACAGCCAAAGGAGAGACACAGCAGGAAGTAGCAGGAGCTTGGGAAGCCATCTAT
>CAZYDL010000080.1:0-12128 GCA_964646305.1 uncultured Desulfobacula sp.
TTTTATATAGCCCGTTACAGGGGATTTACCTTTTGACCGCTTGGTTGGAACTTGCCTGGCAATCAAAAATCATAGCCAATCAGATATATTTTGAATGATTAAGTATCCAAAAAATTATCCGGTATGCAAGTAACTTTGATGAAGTTTTTTATCTCCATATCCGAGCAATTATGTGTTAAGTATTTTTCTTGCACTCTCATCATTTACGTCAGTGCAGTGTGGAATACCTGTTTCTTGTGCTGTTTCCCTGTTGCCAGAAAAAATTTCATGCCGCGTTATCTGATTAAGCGAGAATTTTCTTGCCCCTGCCATCAGCTGCTGCAGACCACATCCTAACTTATCTGCCAGGGTATAGAAAGCAATAGCACTATATGGTACATTTTTCATTTCATCCTTGCCAATCTTTTCCTCAAGAGCATGATATCCTGTAAAAATCTCATCTGCAGTTTTACCCTGTTGTAAAACATTCTTTGGCAATTCATTCCAATTACCATTTACATCAGCTCTTCTTTCTGGATGAAGCGCTCCTTCAACATTGGCACCGAGGAATCCTGGTACCATGATACCCCTGCCCATGCAAATCAATTTGGTATAGGGTGCACCTAAAGCAAGTGCTTTAAAAATATGATCTTCAAGAGCAAAACCACCAGCGAAAGACATATCAACAACTGTTTTTCCCTTGGCAGAGAGGATGCTCGCATACTCATGGGCTTTTGCATGCAGGTTGATGGAAGGAACTCCCCAGCTCTGCATCATGTTCCAGGGGCTCATTCCTGTTCCGCCACCTGAACCATCAATGGTTAAAAGGTCAAGTCCGGCATCTGTTGAAAATTTGATGGCCATGGCAAGCTCTTCCATTCCATATGAACCTGTTTTCAGTGTAATTCGCTCAAACCCTATACCACGCAGGTATTCAACACTGTTCATAAAATCTTCCTGCACCCTGTTGACAGAATCAAAGTTTGTTCCTCCAAGCCTGCTGTGTCGTGCAAAAGATTTAATGGCACCCTGCTCAAAACCTTTCTGTACTTCGGGAAGCGTTGGATCTGGATCAACGATATAACCTCTATTCTTCAGGAAAAGGGCATAGTCAAGGCTTCTTACCTGGATCTCTCCTCCAATATTTTTAGCGCCTTGCCCCCATTTAAGTTCGATAATACATTTGTTCCCATATTTCTCCACAACATACTCTGCAACTCCGTTTCTGGTATCTTCTACATTGAGTTGAACAATGATAGCACCGTATCCGTCAAAGTATCGAAGATAGGTTTCAATTCTTCTGTCAAGTTCTGGAGCGCTTTTGATTTTGCCTTTTTTTTCTTCAATATTACTGATTTTTGATTGTCGATCAACACCCACAACATTTTCACCTATGACTACAGGAATACCTATTAAAGCACCGCCTATGGCAAATCCGTTCCAATATTTTTCAGCAATCAATGTTGAACCTAAAGCACCTGTCATCATTGGCATACGCACTTTTGTCTTTACTTTCTTGCCAAATTCAGTCGTCAGGCTTACATTTGGAAAAATACAATCATCTGGATTATTTGTTAGATCTCCGCTCAGACCATGGGAACCATAGGCATACCCCTGAATCCTTAAAGAGTTGTATGAAACGCCAACATGTGAGGTGTTATTGGCTCCTGCTGTTACAAGACCGAAACTTCTGGGATATAAAAGCTTTCTTCCCACCATACTGGACAGCCATGTCTCGCATTTGCCCTTGCAATCAGCACGACATAATGTACAAAGGCTTGATTCTGCAGGATTGCCACGATTTATTGTTCCCAATACATCATTACTTTTTGAGAATCTCATTTCCATGTTAAAATCTCCTTTTTGCTATTTAGTTTTATATTTTACCTTTTTATCTGTTTTCTTAAAAAATAGTGCGATTCCAGAGTCACGATCATTCCAAAATAAATATCATGTCTACTTTTTCTCTACCAGATCCATTTTTACTTCATTGAACTAAGCACTTAATAAATAAGAAAAATTAGCTTTATTGGTTTTTGGTGTCAAGTCATATTAAAATTAATAATGAATGAACAGATAGAACTTTCATAGAATAAAAATTTCATGGGAAGTACAAACATTAGCTGAGCAATAATGATAATTATGCTTTTGGGGGAGTGGAGTAATCATATCCGACTTGAAAATGCAAGAGTAAAGTTATTACATAGTTTAATGATCAGTGCTATCTCTGCCAGTGGAAGGGTGTCTGCCTTTAAGGGGCGTTTTGGAGCTTTGCTTACTATCTCTTGATGACTTGAGCGTTAAGACCGTCAATTGTTTGAGCGCAGCGAGTTTTGACGGTTAGAGCAAGTCATCATAGAGATTGTTGCAATGTCAATCCAGCTCCTTAAAGGCAGACATCCTGGAACGGGATATGGAAAATTGCAACAAATATTCAGCACAATATATTTAATTTTCAATAAAAGTCTTAAGTTTTTTGCTCCTTGTGGGATGTCTCAATTTTCTCAATGCTTTTGCCTCAATCTGGCGGATGCGCTCTCTGGTAACAGTAAAATCTTTCCCAACCTCTTCAAGGGTATGATCGGATTTTTCACCTATACCAAAGCGCATTCTAAGTACTTTTTCCTCCCGGGGTGTCAAAGTGGCAAGAATTTTTCTGGTTTGCTCTGCCAGACTGAAATCAATGGCAGCATCAGAAGGGATTGAAAACTTTTTATCTTCTATGAAATCACCAAGATGACTGTCTTCTTCTTCTCCAATTGGCGTTTCAAGGGAAATTGGTTCTTTGGCAATTTTTAATACACGCCTTACTTTTTCAATGGGAATTTCCATTTTTTCAGCAATCTCTTCGGGAGAAGGCTCCTTGCCCATTTCCTGTACAAGATATCTTGATGTCCGGATTAATTTATTAATGGTTTCAATCATATGAACCGGAATCCTTATGGTTCTTGCCTGGTCAGCAATTGCCCTTGTAATAGCCTGCCTTATCCACCATGTAGCATATGTGGAAAATTTATATCCACGTCTGTATTCAAATTTATCCACAGCTTTCATTAATCCAATATTACCTTCCTGGATCAAATCAAGAAATTGCAGCCCTCTATTAGTATATTTTTTTGCAATACTGACCACCAGTCTGAGGTTCGCCCTGACAAGTTCCCGTTTGGAAAATTCAGCACTCCGCCGCCCTTTATCAATCCGCTTGACAATCTTATTTAAGAAATCAGAGTCTCCTTTAACTTCATTTTTTCTTAGAGAAACCTGAAGTAATAGGGAACAGATATCCTGAAATAAAACTTTTGCACGAATTATAGTAATATCAGACTTAGATCTTGCCCACTCCACAAAGGCTTTTTCTGAGGATAATTTACCCAGCATGGTAATACTCTTAACATTAAAAGTTTTGGCACATTTCTCAAGAAGTTCATCATTTTTTGCAAACCAGATAATTGTATTTCTAATATTTTTTTCTATATTATCAATTACACTTGCTTCAAAGCGCCATCTTTTTAGCTGTTCAAAAATAGTTTCTGTATTAGTAAAAACATCCTTTGCAAAAGTATCATATTTTTTTGTTGTCCTCTTTGTATGTAGCAGATACTCTCTTTTTTCCTGATTTTCATCATGAAGTTTTCTGATAATTTTTAAAGATCTTAAAAATTTTTCCTGTTTGCAAACTTCATCTACAACACCATCACCTTCATCAACATCCCTTAGGACATGTTTTGGGCGCATGGATTTTTGTTCCATTTTGTCGCCATAGATAAAAATAGTGAGTATTGTTAAAGGACAATCCAGCATGGCTCTTAAAATATTGCGTTCCCCAAGCTCAATTTTTTTAGCAATTTCAATTTCACCTTCACGGCTGAGCAGGGTGACCATTCCCATCTCTTTAAGATACATCTTTACAGGATCGGTAACAGCACCAAACTCAACATCAGAACCATCTTTTTTAGGAGCCAGCAAATCCTTTACAACCTGCTTTTTTTCTTTTTCAGCCTGCTTAATAGCTTCTAGTCGAGGATCTTTTTTACTCTTTCTTGTGCTTTTTTTAGTTGTCTTTTTATTTTTCTTTACAGCAGTCTTAGTTGCTTTACCTGTAGCTTTACCTGCTGCTTTCGTTTTTTTAGCTGTAGTTGCAGTTTTCTTTTTTGCAGTGACTTTCTTTGCAGAAGCCTTCTTCTTTTGTGCAGTTTTTTTTGTTTTTTCTTTTTCCTTGTCCACAAGCTTGATACCAAGCTCTTTAAATTGCATGACAATGTCGTCAATTTGATCCAGCAATTCTAAATCATCAGATATTGCATCATTAAGTTCGGCAAAAGAGAGAGAACCTGTTTTTTCCCCTTTTTTAATAAGTTTTTTTAACTCTTTATTACTAATCACCACATTCTCTCCAGACTTTTTTGTCTTACCTGCCATATTTATGCCTCCCAAAGGCTTATTTAACATCCATTATTGTAATTGCTGAATTTCAGCCTGTTTTTCCTTTAACAATTCCATCAATTCAGAGCCACAGCCCTTTTCCGCACTCATAATCTTATTTGTCAAAGTGTTTTCTTCTTTTTTTCTTACTCTGATAATTCTACTTATCAGCGACATTGCTGTTTTTTGAATATCCTCATCCACAAAAGAATCATCCATGGATAAAGATGCTATAAGTTTTTGATCCTCACTGTTTTGCATTTTTGCCATAACATTTGAAATAAAGGCCTTTTTTTCAGTAACGATACTTATAATCTTTTGTCCAATAAATTTTAATCTTTCAGAATAAAAATATTCTAAAACACCTGTCTTATTTATAGTATCAATAATTTCAGGGAAATTGAGCACCATTGAAATCATCTGTTCTTCTCTTCTGTCAGATTCCAGCCTTACTTCATCTTTTTTATCATCAAATAAATATGGTTTTGATGTACTCTGTTGAGTGTGCAAGTATTGTTCCCTGACCTTTTCCAGGACAGCATTTTCATCAATATTCAAAGTTTCCGCAAGTTCTTTGATGTACAAGGATCTTAATGCAGCATCCTTAATAGTGATCAGATATGGCTTCATATCATTCAAAATTTTGATTCTGCCCTCCACGGAAGATCCATGGGTGTCAATGGAAACCTGTAAAAGGAACTGCATGATGGTTTTTGCATTTAAGGCAAGCACATTAAATGCTTTTTGCCCATGTTCCATCACATAGGAATCAGGATCACTCTCTCCAGGGAGAACAAGGATTCTGATATCAACACCCTCTTTCATAAAGATCTTAATACTTCTATGTGCAGCACTGATTCCTGCTGCATCGGAATCAAAAACAAGTATCATTTTAGAAGCATACCCTTTAAGAATCCTGACATGTTCATGGGTTAGTGCAGTTCCAAGACTTGCCACACAATTTTTGATTCCATGCTGATAAAGTGATAAAAAATCAAAATAGCCTTCAACTATATATATAAAGCCTTCTTGTCTGCAAAATTGTTTTGCTGCATGAAGTCCATAGAGAATACGGCTTTTACTATAAACAAAAGTTTCAGGAGAATTCATATATTTTGGCATGGAATCATCCATGACCCTGCCGCCAAAGCCTGCTACCTGCATATTTATATCAAAAATCGGAAACATAATCCTATTTCTGAACCTGTCGTAATAGCCGTTGTTCTGTTTTCTTTCCAGAATCAAGCCTGATTGAGCTGCAACGCTTTGAGAAATTTTCAATTTCTTAAATTCTTTAACAACACTATCCCAGCTGTCATGGGAGAATCCAAGGTGAAATTCATTAATAATCTCTTTGGATATTTTTCTTTGGTTAAGATATCTGACAGCTGTTTTACCATTGTCTGAATTTTTTAATTGCCTGTTAAAATACTCCATTATGGTTTTATTGAGCCGGAACAGACTCTCTTTGAGCTGAAGCTGTTTCCTTTTTGCAGGATCAATTTCTTTGGTTTCAATGGTTATATTTTGTTTGCGAGCCAACATTTTTGCAGCTTCAGGAAAAGAAATACCATGATATCTTTTTAAAAAATTCAATACATTCCCGCCTGCACCACAGCCAAAACAATAATAAATCTGTTTATTAATGTTAACAGAAAATGAGGGGGTTTTTTCAGAATGAAATGGACATAAACCAAAAAAATTACTGCCGGATTTCTTTAAAATAACACTTTGTGAAATAATATCAACAATATCTGAAGTGTTTAAAATTTGCGCTATCTTTTCTTCAGGGATATACATCTCGCTGGTGTTGACTCCAAAAATTTACCAAAATTTACCAAAATTTCACTGTTCTGCAAGTAAAATAATCTAAGTACTATAAATTACATGTCAATAATTGCTATTTTGAGATCCTTATGGCTTCTTTTAAATCAAGAGTTTCTTCATAGAGAGCTCTTCCAGTTATAACCCCTGTTACTCCCTTGTTCTCAATTTCCAGAAGATTTTTAATATCTTCAATTGTACTGACTCCACCCGAGGCTACAATGGGTATTGAAACAGCCTCAGCTAAAGCTGCTGTCTCTTCAATATTAGGTCCGGTTTGCATCCCATCCCTGTGTATATCGGTAAAATTGATTGCTGCAACTCCGCATGATTCAAACTCTTTGGCCAGGTCCACAGCTCTTGTTTCAGATGTTTTGCTCCAGCCTTCAACTGCAACCAGGCCGTCTCTTGCATCAATACCAACAACAATCCGGCCTTGAAAATTTTTGCATGCCTCTTTAACCAGCTCTGGATCATAAAGAGCAACGCTTCCTATGATGACTTTTGAAACTCCTGCCTCAACGTACATTTCAATGGTTTTCAAATCTCTTATTCCACCGCCCACCTGTATGGGAACTTGAATATTGGAAAGAATATCCTCTATGGTTTTAAAATTTTTCACCTGTTTTGCAAAGGCTCCATCAAGATCAATCACATGGATAAGTTCAGCTTCACAGGCTTCCCACTGTTTTGCCATGCTTACAGGATCATCAGAATAAAGAGTTGTATCTTCCATACGGCCCTGCAAAAGCCTGACACATTTGCCTTGTTTTATATCAACGGCAGGTATAATTATCATCTTTATAAACTTCCTTTGGTGGACAGGGTATCATCAATGTTTTGATTAATTCTTGTTGCCATATGCAAAGATCTTCCTAGAGCCTTAAAAATTGATTCCAGAACATGGTGTTCATTATTACCATATGTACTGTTAATGTGAAGATTGAATGCCCCCTGAACACAGAAACTTTGAAAAAATTCCCTGGCAAGATCAACACCAAATTGTCCTTTTACTTTAAGATCTTCTGGAAAATTATAAACAAGATAGGGTCTGTTTGATAAATCTAATGTAACCTTAGACAAAGCCTCATCCATGGGAACAGAGGAATCACCAAACCTGACAATCTGTTTTTTCTTTTCAAGGGCAGTGAAAAGAGCCTGACCAAGAACAAGCCCTGTATCCTCGATGGTGTGATGATAATCAACTTCAAGATCTCCTTTGACCTTAAGTTCAAGATCAAAAAAACCATGAACGCAAAAAGCTGTAAGCATATGATCAAAAAAAGGAATACCCGTGGAGATATCAGCCTTGCCAGAACCATCGAGATCAAAACAAATATTGATTTGTGTCTCGTTTGTAGACCTTGCAACACTTGCTTTTCGACCCATAGCATAATCCTTGGAATATAGTTAATAAAACCTAACGCCTGCCATCACTGCATAAAATCCATTTAAAATCAATCTTTTAATATATACAAACCACCTGTTTTTGTCAATTATTTTTAACATTATTTTTTTGCATTTTTATTAAAATGAATAATTTTTTTAAAAAAATATTGACCGACACTCTTTTTGCCATGTACTATGTCTTTTTAAATTTTAAATTCATATCTGTATATGGATAATTTCGAAAATAGAATGGAATTTTATAATAGAAAGGAATGACCTATGGCGGTAGATGTCATTAAGCTTGGAAATAAAAAACAAAAAAGTATTTTTCTTGATAAAGTTAAAAAATTACTTCCCAAGGGAGGCAATTTAAATGCCTGTTTAACCTGCGGCGCATGTTCTGCAGGCTGTCCTGCCACTGGACTTGATAATATGGACCCTCGAAAATTTCTTCGGATGGCAGCCCTTGGCATGGATGAAGAGATTATTAAATCTGACTGGGTATGGATGTGTACCATGTGCCAGCGCTGTATTTATGTTTGCCCCATGCAGATTGATATTCCACAATTAATATTTAATGCCAGAGGACTTCGCCCGAGAGAAGAGAGACCAAAAGGTATTCTGGACTCCTGTAATCTGCAATTAAAAAATGAAACTACCAGTGCCATGGGGACAACACCTGAGGACTATGAATTTGTTGTTGAGGATGTCCTGGAAGAATACCAGGAATCTCAACCCGAATTTGCAGACATGCAGGCTCCTATAGACAAGCAGGGAGCTGAATTTTTCTTAAACCAGAATTCAAGAGAGCCTGTTACTGAACCTGATGAAATGGTACCTCTATGGAAGATTCTCCATCTTGCAGGCGTTGACTGGACTTATGGTTCCAAGGGCTGGGCAGGTGAAAACTATTGCCTGTTCCTGGCAGATAATGATTCATGGAAACAGGTTACACAAACGGCCACGGATCAAGCCAATCATCTTGGCTGTAAGACGTTTCTCAATACCGAGTGAGGTCACGTAACTTTCTCAGTCCGGGCCGGAGTGAAAAAATTCAACCTCGAACATAATTTTGAAATCAAAAATATTTATGAATACTATGCAAAATGGATTCGTGAAGGAAAATTAAAAGTTAATTCAGACTGGAATAAAGATCTTAAAATAAAATTTACAGTACAGGATCCCTGCCAGATAGTAAGAAAAAGCTTTGGGGACCCCATTGCCGAAGATTTAAGATTTGTTGTTAAATCAGTTGTAGGTGAAGAAAACTTTGTTGATATGCAGCCAAACCGCTCCAATAACTATTGCTGTGGTGGCGGCGGTGGTTTTCTGCAATCAGGTTTTAAAGAAGAGCGTCTTAAATATGGAAAAATAAAAGATGACCAGATTAAAGCAACCGGAGCTGCTTATTGTATTGCAGGATGCCATAACTGCCATGCACAGATCCATGAGCTAAGTGAGCATTACGGCAGCAATTATCCTGTGGTTCATATGTGGACACTGATTTGTCTCTCTTTGGGGATATTAGGCCCCAATGAGCGTGAATATCTTGGGGATGACTTAAAAGAAGTCAATGTATTTCACCCTGAAACAGCATTATAACGACTAAAGCCGGTTGGGCATTTGTTCCCAGCCGGCTTTTCCACAGCTAATCCTTCAAAAAACTATCACAAGACTATTTTCATGGTAAAGATTTAGAAAAAAACCATGTCTGAATAAAATATGACCCTCTTTTAAATCTTGTCTGATAAACGTGTGATGATAGATTTGTCAGGCAGATCGTAGAACACACCATATCGTGAAGCCAACCGAGGATGCATACCTCTGATAAATAGATAAAACACCCCGCCGAAATGGGTGTTGTAATCATAATCTTTTAATCTTAATTTAAGATATCTGTGCAGTGCCACGGTATAAATATAGTATTGCATAAAATAGTGGTGTTGTGACATGGCATCAAACATGGCATCCTGGGAATAACTTTCATAGGTACTTCCAAGAAAGTTTGACTTATAATCCATGATATACCATTTGCCTTTATGAAGCACCACAAGGTCAATAAAACCTTTTATAAAGCCTTTAAAAGATTGACTTGTAAGTTGGGAAAGATGTTTTAAATAGCCCGATGTTTTAAATTTTAAATCTGATTGTTCAAAAGCTTTGATTATTGATGAAATATTAAAAGCGTTTACAGAAAATATAAATTCCATCTCATTGAATCTTTGATCCTTTCTTATATCCTTTAAACAGAATTCAGAATCTTTTGCCATAAGCTTTGTTGCAAGCACTTCTATTATTGAAGCTTCAGCAGGTTTGATCATATCAGGATATGAAAAACCAAATTGGTCAAATCTAATTTGGATATCTCCATTAATTTCTTTATAATCACTTGTAAAATCAAGTGTTTCAAATATGGAATGGAACAAATCTCCTGATACTGCACCTTTAGGAAAGTCTGCTAGCGTGATCAAGGATTTTTCTTTCTTAGTATCAAGCTTGTCCCGGTTCATAATACTTAGATTATCCCGATTCAAGCTGTCCTGATTATAATTTTGGGAATTCAACAATACATCTGTGTCTGAAACATTGTGGCTGATACCTGAAAAGCTTGACATTTTCCAGGCAGGTTGAATTCTGCGACTATTTTTTTGTGCAGACAAATCAATCTTTTTTAAACCAATGTGATCCATAAAAGGTTTTATTAATTTAGCAGCATAGGGCTCAATACAAATACTTTTGGAAGCAAGGGCTTTAATCTGCTCCAGATCATTGATCATGGCCTGATCATCTTTGCACCCATTTTTATCTGAATTTGTATCATTGGAGTCATGCAGCATTGACCCAAGAGCTGATGTTTCAATGGTACTGAATCCACCCCAGAAGATCCTGCACATGGCTGAGGCACGTGTCAGTGCAACATATAATAATCTTCGCTGTTCAGCAAAATCCTCTGTCTGAAAACACACTTGAGACTTTGCAATATCATCTGAACCAAGATCAAGTGTCAATCTTAGGTCAATATCTGGATCATGGAAAAGAATATTTTCTTGTGAAGGTTTGCGCTGGCCCTCCCACAGGTAGGGCAGGTACACAATTGGATATTCAAGCCCTTTGCTTTTATGAATTGTAACAATGGCTACAGCCTGTTTGTCAGTTTCAAGCCTTAATTCATCGGATTGTAATCCAGTGGAGTTTCTTTCCCTGAGTTCCCTGGACAATTGCCTGACATACCATTTTAACAGGTAATACAATGATAATTTCTCGTTGATACTCTTTTTTGAAATCAGCTCCACAAGGTGGTAAAAATTAGTCATCCCTCTTTGGTCAAGAGCGGGATTTGCATTTAAAAAAGCCTTGTCATGATGAAGAAGTGCCATGATCATGGAAGCAAACCCTTTTGATTTCCAGGTTTCCTTAAAAGATGAAAACCTCTCCTGCCATTGATACATAAGATCCTGGCTTTCATTGAGTTCAATAATATCTTTTGATGTAAAACCAAATACAGATGTACACAAAGCAGCCCTGATATAACTTGAATTACCCGGATAATACACAGCCCATAAAACCATGTTAAGATCCAGGGCCTGGGCAGAATCAAAAACAGATCCGGTTCCTGACAGATAGGATGGGACATTAAAATCTGACAAAGCTTTTTGCACCAGTTGCGCCTGCACATTTGTCCTGACCAGTATGGCAATATCCTCTGGGCTGATCTTCTCTAAATTTGATGCTTGATTGTTTGTCTGGGTTTTAAGTGCTTTGTCAGATTCCAGTAAGGAAACAATATCCTTTGCCACAATTTCAGGAATAATTTTGGATGCTGTACTCTTGCTTATAAAACCTTGCCGGTCAAGGGGTATATCTGCATCCCGCCTTATAAAACAAAACTGCAAAGGTGGAACCAATTGCCTTATTTCCATTAAAAAATCTATGGCACCTGCAGGTGTTAAAACCTTTGAAAATTCAATCTGCTCAAACAAAAAAGGGCCGGACCCGCCTGAATCAGCATTATTTGAAAAAAGTTCATTAATGCCCTTAACAAGCAGAGGCGCTGATCTATAGTTTTTTTCCAGAGTAAAGCTTTGATCACACTCTTTGGAGGCTTTTAAATAAGCAAAGATATCACCACCCCTGAATGCATATATGGCCTGCTTTGGATCACCTATCATAAAAAAAGGGGTGTTGCAGCTCTTCCAGAAACGGCTGGAAAAAAGCCTGGAAAAAATTTCATACTGCCTGGGATCTGTATCCTGGAATTCATCAATAAGGCAGGCCTTATAATTGTGTCTGACAGAATGCTGCAATTTCAAAGAATCATCATTGTTAAGGGCAGATGCAAGGTCATTGACAAGGTCATCAAAAAAGCAGACACCCTGGTCCTGTTTCATCTTTTCAAGCTCTGAATAGAAAAAACCCAGAAATTTAATTTTAAGGCTGATCAGATTATTTTCAAAAAGATGATTAAACTTGAGCAGTTGTTCACATAAACCAAATAATTCATGCTCCGGGGGTGC
>CAZYDL010000081.1:0-11994 GCA_964646305.1 uncultured Desulfobacula sp.
TTGCGATGCTGCCTCTGTTGTTTTTACTTTTCAGCCATTTTCTTATTGTCATTGTTCTAACCTCTCCCTGCAAGTCCCGTAAGAGACAAGTTGTTTTGGAAAATGAACGTTCATAATATTTCCCATTACCTGCATGATTTTATCCCCCCCTGACTTTCTCTTCATAAAATATATTCACTTTTGTTTCATCATTCTCTTGAATAATAAAGAAAAGAGACCAGGACCGTATGAAAATTTCATTCTTCAATCCTCCTTTCACAGCCACGCAAAGTTTTGCAGAATTGCTTTAAAGAATCACCGGCATTATGCTACCCTGAATTTTTTTTGAAAATTTGACGGATTGATTCCTTCATATTTTTTAAATATTCTTGAAAAATATGAAACATCATTGAATCCGACTGAAAAGCAGGCCTGGGATACATTTATTTCCGGAGTTTTCATCAGTTTTTTTGCGACTTCAATACGCTTTAAATTCAAATATTCCTTAAAAGTATGCCCGGTTGAATATTTGAACATCCTGGACGCATGAAATCTGCTCAGTCCGATCTCTTTTGCAATATCATCAAGGGTGATATTGTCGGAGTAATTGGAACCAATAAAGCTTATCAATTTATTGAGTCTTTCTCCCTGATTTACAATGCCCGGATTTTGCCGGGAGATTATTTCCAAACCCGGGCTGTATAAATATTGTTCTAATTTTTCAAATAGGAGATTTTTAAAAAAGATTTTTAATTCGTGTTGCTCTTCAATAATCCTGATGAATTTTTCTTTTTCAATGGTGAAACATTCCACATATCCGACTGCAAGTTCATCAAATAAAGCAAGACCTTTGTCAAACAGAACTTCAATTCCAAAGTAGTCTCCTCTGCTAATTGATCCGTAACTCATTATAGACTGATTTTCGGTATTCCTTAAAAGATCAATCCTTCCAGAGCAGATATACCCGATCCGAGTAATTTCTGTGCTTTTTTCCTGAACCAGAGTACAGGGCTGTATTGTGATTTTATGGAAACGCTTATTGATTTTTGTTTTCAGACTCTTATTCTTTATGGTGTTAAAAGGCGAAAAATCCGTTATGGTTTGTTGAATTTTCATATTTTTCCTTCAAAAACAAAAAAGCCCGGGCAAAACAATAGTTTTGCCCGGACTTCCGTTTTTCATCCTTCTTATGTATAGAATACCGATCGCTTTCCTTTGATCGTCACCTCATACAGGTTGGTCTTCTGACTTCCGGATCGTTTTACTTGCTGCGCCTTCCCATTAAAAAAACAGTGGCAGTACAACAGCTTTCATCCCCGGTTACAGCGGCGGACCCGTCATTGAATTTCACAATGTTCCCATTACTCAAATATTTGAGTGCCTGTAATCCATATTGCACCACAACACATAGAGCCTTTTTTGTATATTGTCAACAAAAAAACACACAAATGATACGGCATCTGATATCCTGCCCTGCCTGCTTATGAATATACTGATCCAGTGCTTCTACATCATTGTTTTTACATTGCACAGTAATCGTGGTTCGGTTTTGACCTGTTCCTCTGTCTGTAATCTGATGGAAAACAGGACGCAGACCAAGCTCAGATTTTAATGAACGAAAAACAGCTTCCAAGTCTGTCTTGGGCTCTTTGCCATTTCACTCATAGTTTTTACAACAGGAATCATCATGTCAGTAAGTCGTTCTATGGCAAGAGGCACTATCTTATTCACAGTTCTTGAAATCTGTCTAACTGGATCTGTGATTTGATTTATTTGTTTTAATTTATCATATTTTTTCAAGAGGTGTCCCAAGCCGGTGTCATCTTTTTTGGAAGAATATAACTCATATATTCCGTAACAGTTTAATTATTCTTGCCATACGTCCTTGCCCACATTTCGGACATGTTGTGATATCGATGTCCGTGAGCCTGAGCATCATATCTTTCAGGGATTCATCAACTTTGGTGGTAGATTCCTGACAATCATATTGTACAAACTTCCGGATTATTTTGATATTGTCTTTTTTATACCGGGGAGACAGAAAACCAAAATACCGAATTTTCTTAAATCTTTTGGGCAGGAGTTTCATACTTTGCAGTCTTGCCGGGGAACTTGAGATCACCTTCATTATATAATTGTCTCAAACCTTTTATATAAATAGTTTTGAAGGCCTTTACCATGGAGTTTGTTCTAAAAAGGTAATTTTTCTTGGATGGTGTCCATGTCTCACTGTTATCTGACAGAACACCTCCGGGAACAAGGCAGTGCAGATGAAAATGATCCAGAATGCCTTATCAATATTTTTAATGTCTGTAAATAAATATCAATAATTAAATTGGATATTTACCAATATGTCCATGGAAAAAATGTTTTATGGCAAATATTAAGGGAGTTCACTGTTTACACCCCAGGTTTTCAGTTTTTGTAAAACCAGATGTGTAAGTGTATCAATTTTTGAGTTTATGGTTTTAGATAATTGCATCTCAAGCTCAATTTTTTCAGGTTGTATTCCAATAAGACATAGGTCATTAGGGGTCTGGTCAAGGAGTTTTGCATAACTTAAAACATCTTTTAAACCAAGATGGTGCAGAGACATTTTTGTGGTGAAAAGGGTCAGGATGTCGTCATTTTCAATGGAATCAATAAATCCCGGATTTTCTTCAAAGTCCACTGCATCAACAATGATCATCTTGTCATGTTCATCAAAAAAGGAGAGAAGATCCATTCCCATATTACCCCCGTCTATGAGGGCAATATCAGGATTAAAATCATACTTTTCCAACTCTTTGATAATATGGACACCGATACCTTCATCCTGCATGAGAATGTTACCAATGCCCATTACAGCAATTTTTTCTTTATTCATTTTTATATGAAACACTTTGCAAACCAATCAAGTGTTTCATCCTTTGTTGTGGGCGGTATTATATCAATACCGCCCATGGTAGTTATAAGACATTTACTTTTACAATGTCTTTATTCTTATTATCATGCACATGGATGGCACATGCCAGGCATGGGTCAAAAGAGTGCACAGTTCTTAAAACTTCAAGGGGCTTTGTTTCATCTGCCACAGGATTGCCCTCAAGAGATGCCTCATATGGACTTGGCTTATCATCCTGGTTACGCGGGGCAGCATTCCATGTGGAAGGCACAACACATTGATAATTTTTAATTTTACCATCCTTGATCACTATCCAGTGGGACAGTGTACCACGGGGTGCTTCATGAAAACCAAAACCTCTCTGCTCTCCTTTTGGGAAAACCGGTTCATTAAAAGTATCAAGATCTCCCGAAGAAATATTGTTTATGAGCAGATCATAATTTTTCTTCATTATTCCATAGAGTACATTACAGCGGACAGCTCTTGCTGCATGCCTTCCAAGAGTAGAATGAAGATGCTTGACCCCGGCTTTTATTCCTGCCAGGGTACTGACTTTTTCAAGTGCAAGGTTTGTATATGCCTGGGTCTCTTTATGGCCTGCAACATACATGGCCAGAACATTGGCAAGTGGTCCAACCTGGGCTGGCTCACCCATGAAAGTAGGTGATTTTACCCATGAATATTTCCCGTTTGCATCAAAGTCGGCAGGTCTGGGTTCAGTATCTTCTTCATATGGATGACGTGTCCAGTCACCTTCATACCAGGAGTGTTTTACACTCTCTTGTACATTTGTTTTAAACAGATTATCTTTAAAGCTGGTGATCGGCTGATATTTTCCAATATCACCATCGGGAATATAACCACCCGGCAGGCCAAACACGGTCCCTTTTTCATCTTCAGGATACTCTGGTACAGACAGATAATTTAAGACTCCTGCACCATATCCAAACCATTCGGGATAGTGTGCTGCAACTGTTGCAACATCAGTCAGATATACATCTTTGACAAAGCCTGCCACTTTATCCATTAATGACTTAATATAATACAGACGTTCAAAGTTCAGTGCAGACTGGCTGTCCGGGTTAATGGGGTTGGCAACACCACCCACAGCAAGATTTTGAATATGCGGTGTTTTGCTGCCAAGAATTGTTACAATCTGGTTGGCATATCTTTGATATTCAAAGGCCTGAAAATAATGGGCTGCTGCAACAAGATTTATCTCAGGTGATAGTTTCATTGCAGGGTGTCCCCAGTATCCGTTCTGGAAAATACCAAGCTGACCTGTATTTACAAAACCCTTTAATTTTTCCTGGACAGCTTTAAGTTCCTGTACTCCGTTGGAATGCCAGGGGGAAAGGCTTTGGGCCACAGCAGATGCTTTTTTTACATCAGCGCCAAGGGCAGAAACAATATCAACCCAGTCCAGGGCTGACAGATGATAAAAATGCACTATATGGTCATGGATACCATGTGCAGCTATTATTATGTTTCTAATATATTGGGCATTTTTCGGTATTGCAAGGTCAAGGGCATTTTCCACGGCACGCACAGAAGCCATGGCATGTACTGTGGTGCAGACTCCGCACAGTCTTTGGGTATAAAGCCAGGCATCCCGCGGATCGCGACCTTTTAAAATGGTTTCAATACCGCGGTACATCTGGCCCGATGACCAGGCTTTTTCGATTTTGCCATTATTGATTTTGCAATCAATTCGCAAATGTCCTTCTATTCTTGTAACAGGATCAATTGTTATTATTTTTGACATTCTTTATTTTCTCCTTGAAAAGGTTTAATCAGGTAAATTTTAAGCATGTTTAACATCAGGCATTACAGGCAGTGTTTTAATAAAGATGAGATATGCCATTATCTCCACAGAAATGATTCCAATTGTAATCATGATTTCAGCAAAAGAGGGGAAATAATGCCAGTTTGCTCCAGGGCTGAATCCAACCAGGAATGTATCAAATCGATAGACTGCACCTGCCAGTACCAGAGAAGCTGCAGATAAAAACAGACATTTTGACTGGTTTCTTTTTTCCTTTGAGGATAATATGATTAAAGGATAGATAAACAGCAGGTTTTCAATTATAAACATCAGGCTTTGAAGATTAAAATTAAATATTAAACCTAATTTTCCTTTGACGATCAAATCACCAAAGCGGATAATTAAAAACGCAATCAATAGTTTTGGAATTATACCTGATAATTTTGCAAGCAGAGATGTTTCCAGAGGCCTTTTAAGAGTAACCGATGAAAACAGAGATTCAAAAATCACCATGCCAAAACCCATCATGATGGCTGAAATTAAAAACAACAGGGGTAAAAAACCTGTCTGCCATAAACCTGATAATTTATGCCCTGCAATAATCATCAAGCTTCCAAGGGATGATTGATGCATTGTGGGCAGTAAAACTCCAAGGGCAATAAAAATAAACATTACAGAATTAATTTTTTTAAGTGTTTTCTCGCTGCCTGGTTTTTTTTCAAAAAAGGCAGGGGAGAATTCCAGCCACATTATAAGGATATAAGTTGCAATACATGCTGCAACTTCAAACATGACAGAATTTGTATTGGAATACCACGGCAGGAATATATTATACATCTGCCAGTATCTGCCAACATCAAAAAATATGGAAACCGAGGCAAGGGTATAACCAAACATACTTGCAAGTAATGCTGACCTGACAAGAGGATGGTACTGTCCCTTGTTAAATATATAAACCAAAATTGCCATGGCATATCCGCCACAGGCGATAGCAGTTCCTGTTACTACATCATAGACAATCCACATTCCCCAGGGATATCCATCACTTAGATTGGAAACTGCACCAAGTCCATACATAAACCGTTTGACTATAAATACAAGAGCAACGGCAAAAATTAATAAAAGGATAAAGAACGGAAAAGTGAAAATCTTACCTTTAATTGGTTTTAATTCGCCCATATTTATTCTCCTTTATCTTCTGCTTTTGCAGTTTTATAGGTTGTAAATGCAAGTCCTGCAAATAGTACAATAGGAGCGATCATGCCTTTATAGAGTGTATGCTGTATCCCTTCAGTTTTTGAAGCATTTGAATAATCAGGCAGTTTTGGCAGCCCGAGGTTTTCAAATGGTACAGCCGATAGAATCAGGTATTGAGTTCCTCCACCCTCCTTTTCGCCATATACATAATTTATATATTTTTTAACCGGGTTATTTTTTGACCTTTGCCCGCTAAGATCACCAACAGGATAATTATAATTACTATTCTCTGATAAATTCAGCCGATTTTTTGCCTCCTTTAAAATATCAGAAAACTTTCCAAAAACAGCAGCGCCAGTAGGACAGAAATCACAACAACCTGGAATCTTTCCTTTTGCCTGAACATGCTGGCACATCTCACACTTGATTATTTCAGGAAATGCAGCATCATATTCAAATTTTGGAATTAAATATGGGCATGCAACCTGGCAGTAGCGGCAGCCAATGCATGCATCTGAATTCCAGGAGACAATTCCGCTTTTTTCATCCTTGGTCAGTGCCGATGCAGGGCAGGCTGAGACACAATTTGGGTCAACACAATGCATACATGCTTTTTTAAAAAAGCTGTATGCGTCTTTACCATCTTTACTCTCTTTATTGGTTCCATCACCATCTCTATAAATCTGAATCTTGTTCAATGTAAAAGTATATGGATCAAAATCTGTTTTACTGCTGTCAGAAGGTTTTGATGTTAATTTATTATAGTTCTGACATGCCATTTCACAGGTTTTACACCCTATGCACAAAGTGGAGTCATACAAGATTCCAACAGCCTCGGGGGAGATCTCTTTTTTTGCTCTTGCAAAAACAGTGTCAGGAACAGCAGCAGTGACAGCGCCGGCGGAGAGTACTTTTAGAAAATCTCTACGATCAACTTTCATATATCCCTCCTATATTTATGAATTGGTTTCTTCTTCTTTAAGCGCTTTTGCTACTTTTATTCCGGCAGTTAGTGCAGCTCCTGCAATTCCTCCTGCAAGGGCAACACCTGCTGTATTTAAACCTTTACCCTGTTCTGCCCCTGACCCCACCTTTGGATAAATAACAGGTGGAATAACAGAATCAACGGTTTGATGCAGCGGTTTTTCAAAACCAACTCCTTGTTCCGTACATCCGAAACATGGGTGCCCAGTACCAACGGGCCAGGCATTGGAGCCAACATCACCATATAATTGCACGGGGCAGTTTGCATGTGTTTCAGGACCTTTACAGCCCAGTTGAAATAAACACCAGCCCTGTTTGTGGCCTTCATCACCATATTTTAAAGCAAACCTGCCGGCATCAAAATGGGGGCGGCGTTCACAGTTTTCGTGAATCAGAGTGCCATAAGCAAATTTTGGACGACCCTTACCATCAAGCTGGGGAAGTTTTTTAAGGGTAAGATAATAAAGAATAGTTGATAATAAATTATAAGGGCTTGCAGGGCATCCAGGCAGAGTTATCACAGGTTTGTCAGTGATGATTTCAGGAACTCCCTTTGCACCTGTGGGATTTGGTGAAGAGGATTGTACGCCACCCCATGAAGCACAGGAGCCAATGGCCACAATTGCCGCAGCTTTTGGTGCAATATCTTCAAGAATGGAAAGGGCGGTTTTTCCGCCGATTTTACAATATACTCCATTATCTTTGGTGGGAATTGAACCTTCCACAACAAGAATAAATTTACCTTCATTATCTTTAATAGATTTATGAAGAGCAGCTTCAGCCTGGTGACCGGCACCAGCCATCAAGGTTTCTGAATAATCAAGAGAAATAAGATCGAGGATGAGATGTTCAATTGTTGGATGTGTTCCACGCAACAGGCTTTCCGTACAGCCTGTGCATTCCTGGAAATGCAGCCAGATTACAGGCGGGCGTTGTTTGCTGGTAATAGTGTCAGCAATTGCCTGGCCCATACTTAATGGTAATCCAAGACTTGCCGCAGTAATAGTACAGAATTTTAAAAAATCTCTGCGGGCAATACCTCGAACTTCAGGACATTCTTCTTCTTGTCCTTTAATTGATGAAGTATTAAAGATTTTTGGCATTTTACTTACCTCCATTATGTAGTGTCCAGGCGAAACCGCCAGATTTACAGCCGGACACAGTTTATATGATAACCTTCCTCCTTAACCAAAATTATTATTTAGCATTGTTTTTGATACTGCACGTTAGTCATAGAAAATAAATTTAAGTAATGCAAGGGGAAAAATAATTTTAGTAATTTTAGTAATTTTAGTAATTACCCAATGCGCTGGCCCCTGTTTTTTGGATCAACCTATATCAGCAGATTCTTGGAAGCTGTTCTCCTGTGAGCATGTCAATGATTCTGGAGCCGCCTATTGTGGTTTCAAGAAATACTTTACCCGGAGTCTCATCTGTAACTTCGCCAATGATAACGGCATTTTTACCAAATTCATCCTGTTTTATAATATCAAGCATTTTTTTTGAATCTTTTTCCGGCACAAAGGCAATGAGTTTTCCTTCATTGGCAATGTAAAGGGGATCAAATCCGAGAAGTTCACAGATTCCCTCTACCGCACCATGGAGTGGGAGAGAATTTTCATAAATATTAATACCAACATTGGACTGGGAAGCAATTTCATTAAGCGTGGTGCCAAGCCCGCCTCTTGTGGGGTCACGAAGAACATGGATGTCAAGTCCTGATCCGACAATGGAGTGCACCATTTTATTTAACGGGGCTGAATCGCTTTGTATGTTGGAATCAAATTTCAGGCCTTCCCGTGTACTTAAAATTGTAATGCCGTGGTCAGCAATTGTGCCGCTGATAATAATTTTATCACCCGGTTTAGCCCTGTTTCCCGATACATTTATCCCTTTTGGAATCAGACCAATGCCGGAAGTATTGATAAATATTTTGTCTGCTTTGCCCAGTGGTACAACCTTGGTGTCTCCTGTTACAATTTTAACACCTGCTTTTTTTGCAGCATCTGCCATTGTTTTAAGAATAGTCTCAAGGTCTTGTTTGGAAAAGCCCTCTTCAAGAATCAACCCCACACTTATATAAAGAGGGATTGCCCCGCACATTGCAATATCATTTACAGTTCCGTTAACAGCAAGATCCCCGATATTGCCGCCCGGAAAAAAAATGGGGTCCACCACATAGGAATCAGTTGAAAAGGCAATTTTGCCCTCTGGTATATCAAGCATTGCCCCATCATTCTGTTTTGCAAGCTCTTTATTGTTAAACAGAGGCAGGATCATGTCAGAAAACAGTGAGTGAGAAATCTTTCCACCGGAGCCATGATCAAGTAAAATTGTTTCAGCTTGTTCTTGCTTTGTGCTTTTATCTCGTTGTTCATCTGATTGTTCATTTGGCATAATATATATTCATCCCCTTAGTGTTTTTAATAATCAACATGATTATCCATACAAAAATGCTTGTCAATTAAATTGTCCTAATATTTTTCTCATATAGATTTGATTTCATACAAGCTTGATTCACATTGTACTATTTATTAAAGAGTGTTATTTGTACCAGGGTATTGTGGGCAATGACAATTGTAAGGCGGTCGTGGAAATAAGGCAGGACATAGTGAATAAACATATTATTTCAGAAAACATCAAAAATTTTAAAGGTTTGCCGGGCATTGATGCCATTGGCATTGCCAAAGCATCCCAATTTGCTGGCTATGCACTAAAAAAACATAAACGCAAGGACCCAAAACTGACAATGCCCAATGCAAAATCCATTATTGTTGTGGGAACATATATTGGCGGTGTTACCATGGAGGAATGGAAAGATCCGTGGTATGGGCGAACCAGCAGGTTGTACCTTTCGGGATTTTTTCTTGATGTTGTGAAACCACTTGAACCCATTATGCAGTTTTTAAAAAAAAATGGATTTAAAGTCAGGGTTTGTGACGGTTCAATTGAAGGTGAATCTATTGTTCCCTTAAAACTTGCTGCCATACGAGCAGGTTTAGGATGGCAGGGTAAGCACTCTTTGCTCATATCAAAAAAATATGGGACATTTCTGGCTTTGGGAGGAATCTTAACCAATGCCGATCTTGAACACAGTGTCAAAGAAGAGCCAAACAGATGCCATAAATGTATTGAATGCCAGAAAGCCTGTCCTGTTAAAGCCATTGAAAAACCCCATGTGCTGGATACTGATAAATGCATATCCAGCCTTCTTTCAAATGATAATTTATCCCAGAAGGTTGTGGATGCAATGGAAAACAGGATACAGGATTGTGAAATATGCCAGGATGCCTGCCCCTGGAATAAAAAACATCTTAAAAACCCTTTAACCACAAAAATGACCATACATTTTCAAGAAAAAATAAATGAGTGGAAAGATAAATTTTTTCTGCGGGACTTAGGTAAACTTTCTAAACAGCAATATAAAATTATGTTTGAAAATTTTAACATTGATATCCCTTTTCATATTTTTCAGCGAAATGTTAAGGCAGCAATAAAACAGGCCGACAAAATTACACAGGAACCCTTGGCAGGCTTGATCTGATTTGGGTTAAACAGGTTAACTGACTTATTGAACATACTATAATATCAGGGTATTTATGAATATAGAACTAAGTTTGGAAGATAAAATTAAAGAAAATGAGGTTATTGAGCTTTATAAAGCAAATGCCTGGTCATCGGCAAGCCAGCCAGATAAATTAATGCCTGCTCTTAAAAATTCCGACTCTCTGGTTACAGCAAGAATTTCAGGGAAACTCGTTGGAATCGGCAATGCCATATCCGATGGAAGCCTGGTGGTTTACTACCCGCATATGCTTGTACATCCGGATTATCATGGAAAAGGAATCGGGCGTTTAATGATGGAATTGATGCAAAAGAAATATTCATCATTTCATCAGCAAATGCTGACAGCTGATGGTAAAGCAATTGGATTTTATAAGACTTTGGGGTTTGAACGTGCAGGAAAGACCGAACCCATGTGGATCTATGCCGGTAATGACCATTGAGAATCAATATATAAAGCACCACTTGTTAATTATATCTGTAATATGCAGCGCAGGCTCCCTCACTGGAGACCATACATGGTCCCACAGGGTTCATGGGAGTACAGGCCTTTTTATATAGGGCACAGGCTTCAGGTGTTTTCAGGCCCATTAAAATCTCACCGCAGGCACAGCCTTTGGGCTCAGGTACTTCGGGCATATTCATATTAAATTTTATTGCCGCATCAAATTGTCTGTATTTAGACTTTAAACTCATGCCGCTTAAAGGAATTTTTCCAATACCGCGCCACACAGAATCACATACTTCAAAGACCTGGTTCATAATTGTTTTAGCCTTAACATTACCCGTATCAGATACAACTCTTGGATAAGCATTTTCAAGGGCAGGGGAATTATTTTCATTCTGCCGGATAAGCATGAGGACTGCATTTAAAATATCAGTGGGCTCAAAACCTGCAATCACAGAAGGTATATCATATTTCTCAAATGTTGCCCTGTATGCATTGGTTCCTGTAATTACTGATACATGGCCTGGCAGTATAAATCCATCAATTTGAACACCTTTGGTTTCCATTAGTGCAGCCAGGGCAGGGGGGGTTAATTTATTGGCAGAATAAACACTGAAATTTTTAATCCCTTCATTCTGGGCTGATAAAACACCTGCAGCAATGGTTGGAATGGTGGTTTCAAACCCCACACCGCAGAAGACCACCTCCTTATTCTGGTTGTTCTTTGCAATCTCCATGGCATCAAACATGGAATAGACAATTTTTACATCACCACCAAGAGCTTTTTCCTTTGCAAGGCTGGAGCCTGATCCAGGAACCTTCATCAAATCTCCAAAGGTTGTTACAATAACATTGTCAAGTCTTGCAAATTCTACAAAAGCATCAATATCCTGCTGGGCAGTAACACAAACAGGGCATCCCGGCCCTGACATCAAAGTGATATTAGGAGGCAGAACACTTCTGATTCCATGCCGGAAGATTGACATTGTGTGTGTGCCGCATACTTCCATGAGGGCAAGATCTTTTTTACTCTCAGCCTGTATTGCTTTAATGATATTTTTTGCAAGGCCTGAATCTCTGTATTCTTTAATATATTTCAAACCGGTGCTCTCTCCCAATTTATTTTAAAATTATTTTTATGTTTTGCCCGACGGTAATAATTCAGGACTAACA
>CAZYDL010000082.1:0-11938 GCA_964646305.1 uncultured Desulfobacula sp.
AAGCACTTTTTCTATAACCTCAAGAACTTCAAATAAATCCTTTTTATTGTATAGACTAAATATTATAAATACTATAATAGTTTATAATCATGCAGATAAAAAATTTATTCAGATATTGGACTTTTCAGATGTTTTCCCCTGGAACTGTTTTAAGAGAAAAATATGAAGCCTTTAAAGATTTACTGGAATATGACAAAAAAGCCCATGAATTCATGGCTGAACTCGAAGAGATATTTTATAATCAGAAAAGATGTGATTTCCAGACTGTTATAAAAACCTATGGCCAGTTTGCAGCTTCGGTCTCTGGTATGGTCGAAGAACTATTAAAAATGAGCCCCTCCAACTATTGGAGC
Organism: uncultured Desulfobacula sp.; assembly: GCA_964646305.1. Taxonomy (GTDB): domain Bacteria; phylum Desulfobacterota; class Desulfobacteria; order Desulfobacterales; family Desulfobacteraceae; genus Desulfobacula. The sequence continues at coordinate 354 of CAZYDL010000082.1, forward strand.
CTGAAAGACTATTTTAAAAAATTTGACTTTTACATAAAGTTCATGCTTGCACCGCCAGATTTTGATTTTTCACCGCCATTTACCATTGAGTTTAATAAAATATCATCATTTAATGAAGCAATGGCAGGTAAAAAAGCTTTTTGCCTGTCCCATTTGAATAAAGAACTTCATCTACCCACACCCAATGGCTTTGTCATTACAACCAATGCTTTTCATTATTTTTTACAAACCAATGATTTACAGGATATCATTAATGAGAAGCTGACTAAACTGGACATAAACGATATTTCATCCTGTGAGCAGACAAGTCTGGAAATCAGGACGCTGATACTAAATGCAGATGTACCAGATGATATTGTCATGGCCTGCGACAATGCCATGAAAAATTTTGAAGCCAATTATAAAAAAAAGAACAATATCAATTACAGGTTTGCGCTTCGAAGCAGTGCTGTAAAAGAGGATGGTAAGATCTCTTTTGCCGGCCAGTATAAGACCATGTTAAATATGGGAAAAAATGATATTCTCAACGGGTATAAACATGTCATTGCAAGTAAATACTCTTCCCAGGCACTTTTTTACAGGGTCAGCCATGGAGTTCTTGACCATGAGACTCCCATGGCAGTATTGGTCATTGAGATGATTGATTCAAAATCATCTGGTGTAATCTATTCCAAAGACATTGAGGATCCTTTTTCAGACAATTTGTTAATCCATTCCATCTGGGGACAGGGAGAGCTTCTTGTGGAAGGTGAAGCAGTCTGTGATCTTATTGCAGTCTCAAAAAAGGAACCAGACAAGATTGGCAGCATTAAAATTGCTGCAAAAGAAAAGCAGATGGTGCTGTCCCAAAATAATTCTGGAAAAAACAGTCAGATCAGAGATGATCAAATAGAGGAAAATCAAACCAGAATAATTGATACAAAACAAAATAAAAGCAATGATCTCTCCCTGGATGAATCCTCGACTTTAACCCTTGCAAGATGGGCAATAAGTCTTGAGAAGCATTTTAATCAACCCCAGGATATTGAGTGGTGTCAGGATCAATCCGGCAAATTGTTTATTCTCCAGTCAAGACCCCTGAACATACATCAAGATACAATTCAAAAAAGAGCAGAACAAAATAAAGACCCTAAAATTATAAATGGCAGCAAAGTTGATAATAAAATTATCTGCTCCAAAGCCCAAACCATATGCCGTGGAGTTGGATCAGGCCAGGTTTACAGGCTTGAACAAATCACACAAATCACACAAATCCCAGATGGATCAGTGCTTGTGGTTAAACATGCCCTACCGCAATTTGTCATCGCCATAAACAAAGTCAATGCTATTGTTATTGAGTCGGGAAGCTTTGCAAGCCATTTTGCATCCATTGCAAGGGAATTTAACATTCCAGCAATTATAAATATAAACCATGGGTTTAATAATCTTGTACAGGGAAATTGTGTGACCGTGGATGCAGACAGAGGTATAGTTTATGATGGGGTCGCAGCCGCTCTAATGGAAAATATCAAACCCAGAGAAGACAATTTTAAAAACAGCTCTTTTATGGTCAAACTACAGTATGTCATTAATTTTGCAGCCCAATTAAAACTCACAGAGCCTGATTCTGATTCTTTTGCACCCGAGGCCTGCCGATCTCTGCATGATATCATCCGGTTCACCCATGAAACAGCTGTCAGAGAAATGTTTTCAATCGGCAAGAGAAAAGGAGGACGAAAAAAAGGAGCTAAAAAACTTATCTTAGATATACCAATGCTCTTTTATGTCCTTGATGTGGGTTCCGGCATAGACAATAATCAAAAAAATACAAAAATATTAAAGTCTGATGATATTACAAGTATTCCCATGCAGGCAGTATTAAAAGGACTTTTACATCCAGGGATCTGCTGGTCGGAAACAAGTCATTTTGACTGGGAAGAGTATGACAGGATTGTCATGGCAGGCGGTATTATCAGTGCAGATTCATCCATGTTTGGAAGCTATGCAGTGTTGTCAAAGGAGTATTTAAATGTAAACTTCAGGTTTGGATATCATTTTGTCATCCTTGATACTATCTGCTCGCCTTTAAAAGAAGACAATTACATCCTTTTCAGATTCTCCGGCGGAGGGGGCACTCCCGAGGGAAGAGCCATTCGTGCCGGTTTTATTAAAGGAATCTTAACAAGGCTTGGATTTATGGTTCAAATCAAATCTGATCTTATTGATGCTGAATTTAAGCATGGGTCACTAAAAACCATGGAAAAAACTCTTGATATGACAGGAAGACTTCTTGGTACTACTAAACTTATGGATATGTATCTTAAAAAAGAGCTGGATATGGAATTTCTCATTGACGATTTTATGAACGGGCGATATGATTTCCGCTCCACCATAGATGATAAGCCATAATATTTAAAGGAGACCTTAATGTCATCATACAGTGTCACATGGATCACAAACAGCATTGCTGTGGGAAGTGCACCCATGTCATATACTGAGCTTGAATCCATAAAAACACAGGGGATTGATGCCATTGTAAATCTTTGTGCTGAATTTTCCGATCTGCATGAGCTTGAAGAATCTTCAGGTTTTGAAGTATATTACCTTCCCATATGGGATGAGGATATCCCCAAAATAGAAGCCATGGAACATGCCCTTGCCTGGCTGGATGAGGCAATTTATCTTGGAAAGAAAGTACTTGTGCACTGCAGGCACGGAATTGGAAGAACAGGCACCTTTGTAACATCTTATATGATTCGAAGAGGCCATACCCTTAAAGCTGCCTCAAAAAAATTAAAATCCTCCAAAGCAAATCCTTCCAATTACGGCCAGTGGAAACTTCTAAAAAAATATGGAAAAAAATCAGGCATTTTAAAAATACGGGAACCCTCCCTGGAGATGAAAAACAGGGTGGATCTAAGTCTGTTCTTTTCTGACTATGAATCCTTGATCAAAAAAATTGATCAGGAGATAGGCAGTCAAGAAGAAGTCAGCAGTTTATGTGGCAAAAAGGATCAGGCCTGCTGTTCAAAACCTTTTAACATACATTTTATAGAGGTTGTTTATCTGCACTCCAAAATCAACAGGCACTTTACATCCACCCAAAGAGAGACATTGATTAAAAGAGCGGTTGAAACCTATAAAAAAGAGGACATGCCATGCCCGTTTAACAAAGGCAATGGCTGTGAAGCATATAAAATAAGACCGGCAAGATGCAGAATTTATGGAGCGCGTGAGTTTTCCGCAGACAAAAATGAGATTCAAAATATGCTGTTTGAAATTTCCCAGGCTGTATTTCTTGCTTTTGCTGGAAAATTCCAGCCGGATAAGAATTTTACATTTTCCATAGCAGATACAATTTCAGGCAAATTTGTCCAGAAATATTTCCATTATATGTCAGATTTTGAAAAAAATCATGTACACACAAAAGAGATGATAGATTAATGCCTGACAAAACAATTGATTTTCTTCACCTTTTTCAGAAGATTACCCGTATGATCACCTCCACACTTGATGTGGAGAAAGTATTAAATGTGATCGTACAAAAAGTGCCTGAAGTTATAGGAGTTGATGCTGCAACAATAAGGCTTCTTGACCCGGCAGGCGAAAAACTTTTGCTCGTTGCTTCCTGCGGTCTCAGCCAGGAATATCTCAACCGTGGCCCCATAGATGCGGAACAAAGCGTCTCTAAAGCTTTAGCCGGGACACCCGTGGCTATCTATGATGCACTGTCATACCCCCACATTCAATACCCTGAAGCCATTCAAAAAGAAGGTATTAAAAGTCTTCTTATTGCTCCTGTTATTATGAAAGATAAGATTGCCGGGGTCTTGAGGCTGCTCTCAAAAAAACCGCGACAATTTAAAAATAATGAAATTGAATTTATTGCAGCACTAGCTGAACAATGCGGCATTGCCATTGAAAATGCCAGAGTGTATGAGGAACAAAACCGCCAGATACGCTATCTCAAAAGTTTAGAAGAGATCGGCAAGGTGATAAACTCCACTTTTCAGCTCCAGGAGGTGCTTGATTTTATTGTTGCCAAAATTCCAGAGGTTATGAACCTTAAAGGTTGTACCATAAGGCTGCTTGATCCTGTAAAAGGACATCTGGATCTGGTGGCGGCTTCTGGTCTAAGTGAGGAATACCTCGGCAGAGGCTCCATTGATGATGAATTCAGCACACACCAGGCAATGAAGGGGAAGCATGTAATCATGTATGATGCTGCTGCTGACCCAAGAATTGCTTACCAGGAAAATATCAAAAAAGAAGGCATTGGAAGTATTCTGGCTGTTGCCATTGTTGTTAAAAAAAGAATTATAGGAGTGCTCAGGCTTCTGACCTCTGAAAAAAGAAATTTTTCAGATGCCCAGATCAATTTTGCCACAGCCATTGCAGAGCAGGGAGGCATTGCCATTCAGAATGCTAAAAATTACAGTAAAATCACAAAACTCATAACAGAGCTGGAACAGCATGAGGATTTTCTCCAGATGGTTATTGACAGCCTCCAGGCTGAACTGCTTGTGATGGATATTGATCATCGAATTATCATGGTCAACCACGCCTTTCTCAAAAATAATGACTTGGAAGAAAAGAATATTGTCGGCAGACCCTGCCAAGATATAATTACTTCCTGTAATTCTGGTGATTGTCCTTTAAAACACATTGAAAATGGGGAAAAAACATCTGTCTGTCTTAGACATATCAAGGATGGCAACAAAGAAAAATATCTCGAAGAGATGGCAACACCAGTGTCAGCCTTTGGCAAAAAAAAGAAAACCGACTTAATTATCTTAACCATCAGGGATGTGACAGATCACATCCAGCTTAAAGAAGAGCACAAGACAAAAGAGAGGCTTCAAGGTGTGCTGGAAATGGCAGGTGCAGCTGCCCATGAATTGAATACACCAATATTTTCAGCACTTGGTACAGCCCAGCTTGTTCTTGATGACTTAGAAGACCCACAGCTGCAAGACGACCTTAAAACCATTATCCGAAATCTCAATATTGTGTCAGACCTCACAAAAAAAATGACCCGAATTACCAAATATGAAGCCAAGGAATATGTGGGAGATACCAAGATCGTGGATATTCACAAAGCTGCCGGAGATGATAAATAGACAACAATTGTCAGTTAAACAAACGGATTTATGTCTATTTAAAATTAACAAAAAAATTAGACCTCAAGATTTTGCCCTTGCAACAAAAGAGTTTCAATTGTAATGGTGTAACAGTTTTGTAAATATTATTTTATGATGAGAGTCATCGCACTAAACTTGTAAAAAGGTAAAGCATGAAAATACTCTTTTCTTTTGTTATCATAGTCCTGTTTTCTGTAGCAAATCTATGTGCCGAACAACCACAGGATAAAATGAAAATGGTTCAGGCTGTCATGTGTGAATCCATTGAAAATTTTAGACCAATTAACCCAGGAGTGGTCTTTTCAATATCCTCGGGGGAAGTTTTCTGTTTCTCAGAATTTGACCCAGTCTTTGAAAAGACCCATGTACTTCACCAATGGTATAAAAAGGACAAACTTATTTTCACCATGCGCCTTACCCTTTCCCCTCCAAAATGGTCATCTTTCAGCAGGATACAGTTAAGAGACGTGGATAAGGGTCCATGGCGTGTTGAAATACTCAATGCCGGTGATACCCTTTTACAAACCCTAAGATTCAGTATGGCAGATTGATTCTAATGGAATCTCTTCCCTATTTATTCTCTGGATTTCGCTGGCAGGACATATTGGATATAGTGTTAAACAGCTATATTTTATTCCGGCTTTATATACTTTTCAGGGGGACCAATGTTATCCGTGTGCTGATGGCCTTCTGCATCCTGTGGGCGCTCAGTCAGGCTGCTGTTCCCCTCGGCCTGGTTATAACGAACTGGGCAAAACAGGGCGTTATTACTGTGGCAGCTTTAGTTATTATCATTGTATTCAGAAATGAGATTTCAAGTGTGCTGCAAACCAGAGACCTAAAATCATTTTTATGGGGAATACCACGGTTTCAAACTCACACACCGCTTCATATAATTGTTGAAAGCGTTTATGAACTTGCCGAAAAGAAAATCGGGGCTTTAATTGTACTGCCCCTGAAGCAGGGTCTGGACAGTGTTGTTCAAGGAAGAATCACCATAAAAGGTAAATTGTCCCAGGAAATGCTTGTGAGTATTTTCTGGCCAGACAACCCGCTGCACGACGGTGCAGCCATAATACAAGGAGATTTGATCATTAGTGCCGGTGTGATACTCCCATTGTCCCAAAGAGGAGACCTGCCATCTTTTTTCGGAACCCGGCACAGAGCAGCTTCAGGATTAACAGAACTTACAGATGCCCTGGTTGTTGTTATTTCAGAAGAAAGCGGCAAGATATCTTTGTTCAAGGAGCACCAAACCTATGACATTAACAAGCGTTCAGCTCTTGAAAAATTACTCAGGAAACATGCAGGGGATGATTCTTCAAAAAAAAGATTCAAACACCAGACAATGGAACTTGCTACAGCTGCACTGATCAGTTTTTTCTGTGTCACAGGGCTCTGGCTCAGCTTTTCAAAAGGCATGGAAACTCTTGCCACACATGAAATTCCAGTTGAATTCATTAACCCGGATCAAAAAATGGAAATCATATCGTCTTCTGTTTCCAATGTTAAGCTTTTAATTAGCGGTACAAAGCTGTTAATCAATTCCATCAAGCCTGAACAGATCAATATCAAAATCAATCTGGCCCAGGCAGCCATAGGTGTTAATAAGCTGTCCATCACAAAGGAAAACATATTACTTCCGCCGGGGATCCAGCTAAAAAAAATAGATCCTGCAGAGCTTAATATCACTTTGGATACCTTGATTGAAAAGGAACTTCCCATACAGCCGAACTGGATAGGAAAACTGCCCTTAGGATTGGTTATGAAAGATGCAAAGACACTACCCCAGACAATTCAGGTAAGCGGAGGGGGCTTGGTACTCAGCAAGATCTCAACAATTTTCACAGAGCAAATACTATTGGATAAGCTCACTGAATCCGGCACGGTTACAGTTGATCTGATTTTGAACCCGGCATCACTCAAGTTGAAAAAGAACACAAATATTCAGATCAAGTATCACATTTCAAAAAAGCAGACCATGTAACGAAATAATCACCATGTGCAATGACGATGACTATCCATTAAAAGCATATTAAAAAAAAGACGATATCTCGCTATTTAAGTTTTGGCGCTTTCATGCTGCACGGCACAAAAACCTGGCATTTCCCACAGACATTGGTTGAAGTTTCAAGGCCTGCAAGTTCTTCTGTGGTGGCAATGTTGGATTTGAGCCGTTCCCAGCAAAGCTTGCGGTCAATACCAGACTCAGACACTGCTCCAATGGGACAGCGATTGACACACACAAGGCATTTATGACCATTTTTGTGCAGGCATAGTTCTTTCTCACTGACAAGGGGACTGTCACCCAAATCAGCATCTGTCACCAGACTGCCTAATCGCCCGGCACATCCAGAAGGTGTTATAAACTGGGCGTTTACTCCGAAACGTCCAAGACCTGTAAGATATCCCAGGTGCTTATGGGACCATTGGGCTGCAAGTTTTACATGGTCAAAATTGTGTGTGGCAGGAGTAGATTGGACTTTATATCCCTGGTTCTCAAGATGATGCTGAATATGTTCACACATGCTGTTGATGAGCCTGTTTGTGGATTCATAAGTTTTTCCCCAGTTCCGGCATGGAATTTCTCCTTTGTGGTTTTCAAGAGCCAGTGCTTTTATAAATGGCACAAAAAATACCACCACAGATTTGGCAGAGGATAATAAATCCTGTGGCAGGATGTGAATATCAGCTGCAATTTGAGGCAGGATATCAAAGCGGCTGTCTGCTTTTGCAGTGGCCAGAAGCGGCGACCGCCACATATTGGGGTCTTTGGTTTTTTCAGAATATGAGCCTACATAATTTTCAATTAAGGTTCTCAGATTATTTGCTGTTACAGGTTTATTCATGGAACCTTGTTCTCCTTTTGGAATAATAAAACCATCTTCGACAGGCTGTTGACATTATTTTAAAACCTCTTCTACTTTCTCTTCAAGTTCATCTTTATCAATGGGCTTGACACAATATTCAGCAGCACCAAGGCTTATGCACTCCCTTGCAGTTTCAATGGTCGGGTAACCCGTAAGCATGATAACTTTAATTGACGGCGAAATTTTTTTCAACTCCTCCAGGACTTCAACCCCGCTCATCTTTTTTAATTTTATATCCAGGATGGCAAGATCAATCTCATTGGATTTCACAAATGCTATTGCATCTTCCTCTTCAGAAAAAGCAACAACATTGTGCCCTTTTTTTTCAAGAATACGTTTAATTAGATTGCCTGCATCTGATACATCATCTAAAGCGAGAATATTAGCCATTGATTATTCCTTTTTAATTGTAACGCTTATTCAAAGATCTCAACCTGTCATGTCCTTATCAGGTATATTTTAAATCACAGGGCAAGGCAATAATAAATTGTGTTCCCTGCCCTCTGTTTTTTCCCGATAATGATGGTGAAAAAACTTTAATACTTCCACCATGCTCTTTTATAATACCAAAAGTGACTGATAATCCAAGCCCTGTTCCTTTATCAGGGCCCTTTGTGGTATAAAAGGGTTCAAATATTTTATCAATATTTGCTCTGTCAATTCCATGCCCGGTATCAGATATGGATATTTGTATCTCTTTTAGGTTATTTTCAGATGGAGCCTTAACCGGTTTTGCTTCAACCACAATACTGCCATTTTTTTTAACGGCATCAAAGGCATTATTTAATAAATTAATAAGAACCTGTTTTATTTTTTCCTTATCACCGTTCATGGACAGATCTGTTTTGTTATCATAGTCATGCAGGACAACAACCTGGCTTAAGCTGAAAGTATGCTCCACAACTTCAAGAACTTCTTTAACAGCTTCATTAATGTCAAACTTTGTGATAACGCTTTTACCGGAACGTGAAAATTTTAAAAGATCTGCAACAATCTTGGAACAATTTTTTGTCTGTCGGACAATGGTTTGGACATCTTTATAACCCTGCTCTTCCTTGTGTATATCTTCAAGCAAAAGCTGGGCATATCCAAGGATAATACCAAGGGGTGTATTAATTTCATGGGCAACTCCTGCTGCAAGCCGTCCTACGGATTCCAGTTTCTGGGCATGGGTAAGCTGTTCCTGTACATCTTTAAGCTGGGTAATGTCTCTGCCGCTGCATACAAGACCTTTACTCATAGCCTTTGCTGCTGGAACCCGAATTTTGACCACATGGAGCCATTTGGCCCCTTTGGAGATAATTATTTTATTTTCTTTAACAAGGGCAATGCCTGTTTCAAGAATATTGTTATCCTCTTGATTATACATTTGTGCAAATTTTTCCGGGAATAAATCATCATTTGTCTTTCCAAGAATATGTTCTTGATCCTTATCTAACATTTTACAAAAAGCTTTGTTAACAGAGATAAACCGCCCCTCATGATCCTGGAGTGATATAAAATCGGGAATAGCATCGAGAATTGTCTGGAGCAGAGTTTTTTGTTCATTTAAAATATTTTCAGCCGTTTTGAAATCATAAAGATTATCCTTCAAAGAGAGGATCATGGCATCAAAACTTTCTGCAAGGCTTTGAATTTCATCTCCTGAGCATTTTTTATAAACCTGGCATTGGTGACAGGAGTCTATTTTTTTTGCATATTCGCCATGAACACAGCTTGGACACTGTGTACCAGCCATATACCAGCATCTGTGATGGAAATTTTTATATGCGGGACACTCTTTTAAATTGCATTGCATGAGATCCCAGCAATTTATTTTTAAACTTGGAGCAGTTCTGACATCAAGGTCTCCGCGCAATGCCTTTTCTGAAGATTCATGAAGTTTTCTAATACTTTTTGTCAAAGGATTGAGTAAAAGAGTTCCAACAACACTGGCCATCAATATTGTCAGAATTATTGTGACAATAGCAGAAATAATTATTTTTTTTACTGCTTTTTGAGCCCTTGTCTGAAAAAGTCCAAGCCTTAAGGTTCCCAAACGGTTCTTATTGATAAATACTGGAACTGCATAATCATAAATCAAGTGCTCTCCTGTATCAAGAAGCTGCATGGAGCCTTTTTGATTGTCTGACACTTTGTTTACTCTCTTGAGTTCAACAGGGAATCCATTTTTGAATGTATGAATAAAAGGTCTGCCTTGTGTATCGAGAATAAAGGTATAAAAAATATCATCATCAAGATGTACGGTCTCATCCATGAGGACTTTCATTCTTAAAAAATCCATGGCAAGCATTGGCTCCACCATGCGGGCAGAGAGGCTTATCCCAATGGAATGACCATGACTTTTTATCTCTTCAAGCAGGGATTCTTTCATGACCTGGCTGATCCAGAAAAACATGACAAGACCCTGGATCAAAAGCAAAGAAAAAAAACCCAGATATATTTTTTTACGAAAGCCTAACTTCATTTATTGTATTATCCTGTTATTCATCAAAGCTCAAACCTGCTTTTAAAGCCAATTGACGTACAGAGTCAAAATCAGAATCTTGAGATGGAATTACTTTGATAAAATTAGCCGCCTCCAATATTTTTTGGTGATATTTATTATTAAGATCAAGTTTTTCAAAGGCCTGTTTTATCTTTTCCACTTTTTTTTCATCTAAACCTTCTCTTGCGGCATAGACCCATCCAGGATAGGAATCAGTCATGGAAACAATCTTTATTTTAGTGATATCAATTTTATCTGACATCACTTTAAGAGAGCCTTCTCTTATGGTTCCAATATCATATGTTCCTGCATAAACTGATAGGATCACCTTCTCCTGCTTTCCTCCCGGGCCGGGAGCAAAGGCGATTTCCTTAAAATCCTTTTTTGTAATGCCATGATCAATAAAATGTCCCAGCGGGTAAAGATAACCCCCCGCAGAGGTTGAATCCACAGCAATCCATCTTTTATTACGGCAATCTGATATATTCCGGATGGATACATTATCAGCCCGACAAATTATCTGCCCCCTGAATTTATCTTCACCTTTAACCTCCACAATACGTGCAAATGCTCTTGCATTGTATTGATGGGCAATATTTACATAGATAAACGGATTGGAAAATGAGATATCAATTTTTTTCTGGCCAACCATTTTCATATGCTGGTCAAAGGTATCAGGAAATATCTGTTTAATGTTCAATCCTGTCTCTTTTCTCAAATATTGTATAAGAGCATGATGGCGGGTATAGGATATGGTGTGTGAATACTGGGGAAGATAGGCATAATTTATGACATCGGGTTCTTCTTCAAAAATCACCTGTTCTTTGATATCTAAATTAACCTTAATGACTGCTTCATCCTGGTTCCCACATCCGTGGAATAATAAAAGGGAAAACAGAACTATCCAGAAATATTTCACTTTATATCTGCTCCTTGATATTTCATGGTACGCTTTTATATGGGGCTGTTAAATCTATTCTCTTTTTATAAGCTGTTCATCTCTCTTTATCAATGAAAATTTAAAATCATTTATCCATATAGATTAATACCTGATTTTTCAAAAAACAGCACACATACACTTGATAATTTATTATTATATCTTATATT
>CAZYDL010000083.1:0-4678 GCA_964646305.1 uncultured Desulfobacula sp.
ATAATGATCTTGTAAACGGACATGGTGCTGTCTACCTGCCCAATGCACTGGAGCGCAAATATCCCGGAGCAAACAGAGAATGGAGGTGGCAGTATGTTTTCCCCTCAGGTAATCTGGCGGTTGATCCGAGAACAGGAATTATCAGAAGACATCATATTGGGCAGCAGTCTTTGCAAAGAGCTATGAAAAATGCAGCAGGTAAGTCTAATATTATAAAACGAGCAACTGTTCATACATTAAGGCACTCATTTGCCACCCATCTTTTAAAATCAGGTTATGATATAAGAACCATTCAAGAATTGCTCGGACATAAAGATATCAATACCACAATGATTTATACACATGTTTTAAATCGTGGTCCACGTGGTGTGAAAAGTCCGGCTGAAATATTAAAATAATAATTTGTAGAACATCTTTCTTTTTAAAGCTGGTTTTTCAAAATTTCAAACAGCAATATAAGCAGCCCTCTTGCAAAAATAATTCTAAAAACAGGAGTTTAAAATATGAGCAAATCTGACAAAACTGCGCCTTGTTTATGAACTATCGAGTAACGGTTCTGAGTAGCAAAACCCTTGTGACTTAGCTTACAGCCGTCCTTTCTGAATAATGGCAACAAGAAGCCATATGCCCATGACAGCAGCAGCAATAAATCCTGCAATTCCAATTACCGAGACATTGAAAAAAATGGGCGGGACTTTGGAGTTGATCAGTATTGCCGATCCTAAGATCAAGGCTGCAATTATGATTGCAAAGGAGACTCTGTTGCTGGTCTGATCCTGGGTGTTCAACATTTTATCAAGACCTTCAATCTTTATCTTAAAAGATAAATTTCCTGATTTTGTAAGGCGAATAATCTCCGTGGCATCTTCAGGAATGTTCTGGAGCAATTTATATGATCCCCTTGCAATCTCCATGACTTCCCGGGCAATTCTTGAAGGGCTGAATTTTCTATATTTTGCAGCTCTTACATAGGGAACAGCGTGGGCAATCATATCAAAATCAGGGTCAAGTTTTCTGGCAACACCCTCTATGGATGTAAATGCTTTTATCATGAGAAAAAAATCCGGTGGGATCTTTAAGTCATATTTTGTACACAATTCAAGGAATTGATTCAGCATTTTTGATAAATTAATATTTTTTAAGGTCTTTGAAAGATGCAGGGATACAAAAAGAGCAATATCTTTTTCAAGATGTGTCAGATCAGGTTGAGATTCATATTCAGTGAGTTCGCACATAAGTTTTGCAGTGAGTTTAAAATTGTTAGTTCCAATGCTGTGGATAAGATCCACAAATATTTCTCTTGTGGTTTGATCCACAAATCCTGTCATACCGAAATCCACAAAACAGATAATGTTATTTTCCATTACAAAAATATTACCGGGATGGGGGTCTGCATGGAAAAAACCAAATTCAAAAACCTGTTTCATGGTAAAGTCAGCACCCCTGCGGGTAAGCAGTTTTCTGTCAAGCCCGGCAGCTTCTATGGCTTTAATATCATCAGCCTTGATTCCCTGGATATACTCCATTGCAAGAACACGCTGGCTTGATTCTGCAAAATATACTTTGGGAATATGAATGGTCTTATCATCTTTAAACTGCTCAGCCATCTGTTCCATATTGGAGGCTTCAATGGAATAATCCAGCTCGTTTTCAATGCTTCTGGCAAACTCTTCAACAATCTTTACCGGATTGAAAAGGGCAACCTCTTCAATGTGGTTTTCCATTATAGAGGCAATATGAAGCATGATTTCAAGGTCTGTTTCAATGGTTTTTCTAATGCCGGGTCTCTGTATTTTTACGGCAATCTGCTGGTTGTCATTGATAATTGCTTTGTGCACCTGTCCTATGGAAGCACTGGCAAGAGGCTTTTCTTCTATGGAGTCAAAGATTTCATCAAAGGGTTTATTAAATTCAGATGCAAGAATGGCTTTTACATGTTCAAATTCAAAAGGCGGAACATGATTCTGCAATTTTGTAAGTTCATTTAAAAGGTCAATGGGGATAAGGTCAGGGCGTGTGGAGAGAACCTGGCCCATTTTAATAAATGTTGGGCCAAGTTCCTCAAGTGCCATTCTGATGCGCTGGTTGTTGGAAAGTTTTTCAACTTTTTCATCCCTTGTAACAAAGGGTATAAGATCAAGCCCGGATTCAATATAGCGGTCAATATGCATGGCATGGATAATATTCTCAAAGCCATATTTGACAATAATACCAATGATCTGCTGATAGCGCTTGAGATGACGGTATCGTTTGCTTATTTTTCCAATATTTTTAATGCTGAGCATACAAAGCTTTAATCATTTATCTGCATTGGAAAGTTTTTTGTTAAGTTCATCAATCCTCTCATTGAGTTTTTTAATGTCTGATTTGGATGGAAGATCCAGTTTTATCAGGATCTTTTCCATGGCAGTCTCAATTTTTTTATCAAAGGATTGTTTTGCATCTTCATATTTTTCCTGGCACTCTGTTAGAAAATCCTTGGCTTCTTCCTGGCTCATTTTTGAATTTTTAGCAAATTCTTCAGCCAGGTCTTTTATTTCGTTTTTAGATCTTAATGCCAGTCCAATACCTGTTAACAGGCTTTTTCTTAAATAATTCAGCATGTTCTCTATCCCCTCTACTCTAAAATCTCCAGTTGTGCGGTGGGCAAACCAGGGATAGAACCCCAGTCTGCCCGTGGCAGTTATTTTGATCCAAAGGAAACACTTAAAATATCATCAACACTGGTATCTGCTTCAATGATGGCATCCATCTTGCCATATGCTGATGGTAAAAGAGTATTAATGAAAAATTTTGCAGATGCAATCTGGCCTGCATAAAAGGCTGCATCTTTATTTTTTTCAGCTTTTTGTGCTACAGCTTCTCTATCAAGAGAACCGACTTTTTTAGCAAGTTTTGGTGCAGCAATGGATGCTCTCCATAAATGCATCCATGCAAAGGTGACATCACCTGTTATTTCCAGAAAAGGATGCGCAAAAGCATAGGCATTCAAAGCTTTGTCTGATCTTGCTCTTGTTCCTATTTCCAGGGCAAGGGATTCAAGTCTTGATACAGCATTGTCAACTTTTTCAACCAAATCTTCAATGCCCTCAACACCTTTGGATTCTTCAATGGTTTTTTTCATTTGATTGATAAAATATTTAAAGCTTTCACCCTTATTCATGGAGAGTTTTCTGCCGATCAGATCCATTGCCTGGATACCATTGGTTCCTTCATAAATCATGAATATCCTGGTATCTCTCATGAGCTGCTCCACAGGAAATTCACTTATATAACCATAACCTCCATAGACCTGAACACCGTGGGAGCATACTTCAAGGGATTTGTCAGTGATATATCCTTTAACAATGGGAGTTAAAACTTCAATTAATGCACTTGTATTTGCCTTTAGTGTTTCATCGTCTGTTGTGTGGACAATGTCAGAGCATTGGCCATAATAGTAGATCAAAGAGCGCATGCCCTCCGTATAAACCTTCATATTCAAAAGTTGGCGTTTCACATCGGGATGGTTGATAATGGTTACATCTTTTGCGTCAGGATCTTTTCCTGCAAGAAGATGTCTTCCCTGGATTCTGGTTCTTGCATAATCAAGGGCATACATATAGGAAGCAGAAGCCACTGCAAATCCCTGCATACCAACAAAAGCACGGGATTCATTCATCATATGAAACATCCCTGCCATGCCTTTGTTCTCTTTTCCAAGAAGGGTGCCTATGCATTCTCCTTTTTCTCCAAGGGAGAGAGATGCAGTGGAGTTGCCGTGAATTCCCATTTTATGCTCAAGGCCTGTACATACAATATTATTGAAATCACCAAGGCTGCCGTCTTCGTTGACATGGTATTTTGGAACCAGGAACAGTGAAATTCCACGGGTTCCTGCCGGTGCTCCTTCAATCCTTGCTAGAACAGGGTGAATTATATTATCGCACAGATCATGATCTCCTGCAGATATAAAAATTTTTGATCCCTGGATTAAATAGGTGCCGTCATCTTTTTTAACGGCTGTGGTTGTGAGTGCGCCAACATCAGAGCCAGCTTCTGGTTCGGTTAAAAGCATTGTTCCACCCCAGGTGCCGGCAAACATTTTTTTCATGTAAAGTTTTTTTTGTTCTTTGTCGCCAAAAGCTTCCACAAGTTTTGCAGCACCGTGTGTCATGCCGTAATAGAGCATGAATGCCGAGTTTGCACCAACCATATATTCAAGGGCAGCACATCCCACAAGCTTTGGCATACCCTGACCTCCGACTTCCGGATCATCGCACATGGCAAGCCATTCACCTTCGCAGTAAATCTCCCATGCCCTGTGAAAGGATTCAGGCACTGTAACCTTGCCTTTTTCAAGTTTACAGCCAATTTCGTCTCCATCCTTAAATGTAGGAAGAATCTCTTTAATTGACAGATTCCTTGCTTCTGAAACAATCAGATCTATTGTCTTTTTATTGAATTCTTCAAATAATTCATGTTCCACCATTCCAATCTGTTCATGCAGTACGAAATCTACATCACGTCGGTCAGCTATAAGTTGTGCCATTTTTAATAAATCCCCTTTTATATAATTGTCCTTTTATGGTTTAAACATAGCATCAATTTTTTATAAAAAATCAGCAATATTGTCAACAAATGAGTTGAAACAAGTGTCATTGCCATTATAAATTAACAACTCACAACTCACAACTCA
>CAZYDL010000083.1:4778-11934 GCA_964646305.1 uncultured Desulfobacula sp.
ACAACTCACAACTCACAACTCAAAATTATGGAGAGGTTTAAAAAATCCATTGACTTTACACACAATGCGTAATATTTTATACACAAATATAATTATCACATATTGTGTAATATTGGAGTCAAAATGAATAATCCATTTAATTACAGCAATTTTGTAACTGGTCGTTGCTTTTGCAATAGAAAAACAGAGCAGGAAGATCTTATGGAATTTATCAGATCCTCCCAAAATGTTTTATTATATTCCCACAGACGAACCGGGAAAAGTTCTTTGATTAAACAGGTGTTTCTCAATATTAAGCAAAACTCACCGGAAATTGGAACACTTTATATTGATCTTTATGGCACAACATCAGAAAAAGAATTCATAACCCGAATTTTTCAGCAATTGAGTGTTCTGGAGACAAACACAGATAAGCTTTTAAAACTGTTAAAAAATAGCATTGAAAAGTTTTCTTTTCAGATCAGTGTTGAGCCAGGTACAAATTTACCATCTGTTACACCTCTATTCAGATCAGCAGATGAAAATCTTGTTCTAAAAAATCTTATGGAACTGCTTAAAAAGTTTTCAAAGAAAAGAAAAATAGTCATAGCCCTTGATGAATTCCAGGAAGTTGCCAAATATGCCAATGCAGATTTATTTGAAAAAAATTTAAGATCCTATATCCAGCAGCACTCAAATATCTGTTATATTTTTTCTGGAAGTCAGCAGCATTTGCTGACAGCCATGTTTCAGTCTCAAAGTAGAGCATTTTATCAGCAGGCTGCAAGTTATCCGCTTAAACAGATTAAGACAAAACACTATATCCCTTGGATGAAAAAACTGTTCGATAAAGGGAATTTATCCATCAAAAACATGGATCTACAGGGAGTTGTTGAACAATTTGAAAATCATCCCATGTATATTCAATTGTTTTGTTTCTTTTTGTGGCAGGAGCTGCAGCGCAATTCCTGGAATGATCAGACCATTAATTTGATTGAACGAGCAATGATTGACCAGAAACATCTTGAGTATCAAACCCTGTGGGATAATTTATCCATCAACCAGAAGAAAACCCTGAAACTGATATTAATCAATGAAGGCCAAAACCTTTTTGCTGCTGAGGCATTAATCGCTGTAAATATAAAAACAGCATCCATTGTCACGCGGTGTTTGAAAACTCTGTCTGAAAAAGAGATATTAGTGAAAAATGGGAAATATATAATTCAAGATCTCTTTTTAAAAAAGTGGCTTGCCCTGAATGCGCAGCTTTGATCATTTATTTGTGGATAAAGATGCTATCTTGTGATAGAGGAGATTATATGGATATTAAATGTTGGGGCTCAAGAGGGTCCATACCAGTATCAGGTGATGAGTATCTCAAGTATGGAGGAGACACCACCTGTATTGAAATAACTGCAAAAACAGGGGAAACCATTATTGTTGATGCAGGAACGGGTTTAAGACGTCTTGGCAAAAGTCTTATTGATAGAGATATCACCCGATATTATTTTTTGTTTACCCATGCCCACTGGGATCATATCCTGGGAATTGCTTTTTTCAGGCCATTTCTTTATAAAAAAGTTCAAGCCTTTATTCAGGATAGAAAATTTGCAGGTATCAATACCAGAAATGTCTTAAAGGAAGTTATGAAACAGCCGTTTTTCCCAATCAGCTTAAAGGACCTTAAAGCAGACATTAAATTTGACAAGACTTTAAATAATAAATTTAATATTGGCTCCATCAGTGTTGAAAGCATTGCTGTAAGTCATTTTGGCGGCTGCCTGGGATATAAATTTATTGAAGATGGCAAATCTTTTGTTTTTATAACTGATCATGAACTTGGGTTTGATCATCCTGAAAGCAAGGGCAATAAAGCTCATCTCAAGTTTGTACAAAATGCAGATCTTTTATTCCATGATGGGGAATACACAAAAGATGAATATAAAAGGAAAATTACCTGGGGACACTCTTCTATTCCGGAAGTTCTGGATTTCGCACAGCAAGCCAAAGTAAAGCAATTAGGCTTGTTCCATCTGAATCAGGACAGAACAGATGCCCAGATGGACAAGATTGTTGATGAATGTAAAATTGAGCTTAAAAAAAACAGATCCAATATTGATTGTTTTGCCGTTGCCTGCGATTTTGGAATCACCCTATAATGGTCTAATTGTATCGTACAATGAAACAACAAGCTAAACCTAACTGGAAGCAATCTGTACAATCCTTTTTTCATCCACGGGTTGTAACAATGCTTTTTCTTGGATTCTCCGCCGGTATACCCATATTATTGATTTTTTCATCCCTTTCTCTGTGGCTCAGGGAGGCAGGAGTTGAGCGTTCCACTGTTACTTTTTTTTCCTGGGCTGCCCTGGGATATTCATTCAAATTTGTCTGGGCTCCCCTGGTTGACAGGATGCCAATCCCCTATTTGACAAATTTTTTTGGCCGCAGGAGAAGCTGGATTCTGGTAGCACAGGCAGGTGTTATAATCGCAATTCTATGGATGGCAGGCACTGATCCTGCATCGGGAAGCCATCAGTTGACAATAATGGCAATGGCCGCAGTAATGCTCGGGTTTTCTTCGGCAACACAGGATATTGTCATAGATGCCTACAGGATAGAATCTGCAGGAACTGATCTCCAGGGATTGATGGCATCTTCATATATTGCCGGTTACAGAATTGCCATGCTTGTTGCAGGAGCAGGTGCTCTTTTTCTGGCTGAATCCTTTGGTTCTACAAAGGGAAATTACAGCTTTACAGCATGGCAGAACTCTTATTATATCATGGCAGCATTCATGCTTATTGGTGTTGTCACTGTCATGATGATTCCAGAACCTGAAACACAATCACATGAAGAAAAAAAGTATCCGGCAAAGGATTACCTGGCATTCTTATTATTGTTTTTTCTTGCTGCCGGAGGATTTATCACAACTTTCTATTTCAGTGCAGATGTCGCTTCGAGCTTAAAGAAAACCCTTGGCGACTTGCTCGGCAATCGGCATCTGTCTCGTTTTCTGATTGAACTTGTCAGGCTTGCTGCAGGCATTGGTGTTGCAGCTATTATTTCAAAAATTGTCATGTCAATGGGATTTGTGAACAAAAAAATGGTGGTTGACAGCTATATTGGCCCGGTTGCTGATTTTTTTAAGCGCTATGGTATTTTGACTGCCTGGCTGTTGCTTGCATTAATTGGTTTATATCGAATTTCCGATATAGTATTGGGTGTTATTTCAAATGTATTTTATCAGGATCTTGGGTTTACAAAAACGCAGATAGCAAGTGTCGTGAAAACTTTCGGCCTGTTCATGACCATAGCCGGAGGTTTTCTTGGGGGGATTCTCTCTGTAAGATATGGGGTGATGAAGATATTGTTTGCAGGAGCCATACTCTCTTCTTTGACAAATCTGCTCTTCATGGCCATGACTGGTTCAGAGCCTAATATAACCATGTTATACCTTGTTATTTCAGCTGATAATCTTGCAGCAGGACTTGCAAGCGCTGCCTTTGTAGCCTTTTTATCAAGCCTTACCAGCATCAGGTTTACAGCCATTCAATATGCAATTTTCACCTCTTTGATGACCTTGATTCCCAAAGGTTTTGGAGGTTATTCCGGCACCATAGTCGATAATCTGGGCTACTCAACATTTTTTTTGATTACTGCCTTAATCGGCCTTCCTGTTTTGGTTCTTATATGGCTTTGCGGGAAATATCTCGATTAACCGCCATGTACCCTAAAGGGCAGAAACTGACGGATCTAATTAGCCACCACACAACAAAGCATGAAAAAATTAAAACGACTATCTTGTTCTTTCATATAAATTATATAAGCGCCTGATTCAACAATTATCATATCTATAAAATTCTAGTTTAAAAAATAATCGCCATGAAAACTCTTTACCTGTATCATTTTTTATATTAAAGTCGATCAAATAACTGATCCACATTAAAGGTCTTAGGGAGATAAAATGGCTGTAATTGTAAAGTATATTGTTGTGAGGAATGGAGAAGAAAAGATGACATTTGCGACAAAAAAAGAAGCAGACGCCTATGATAAGATGCTTGATATTGCCGACAATTTGTTTGAATTTCTGGAAAAATCCAAGATCAAGATAGATGAAGCTCAACTTGAAGAAATCTCTTTGCTGCTTGCAGAGCGCAGAATGGAACTCATACCTGTTTTAAGGGGATTAAAGCCCCCAAAAAAACCAGCTGCAAAACCAGCTGCAAAATCTGCTGCAAAGCCTGCAGAAAAAAAGAGTTTGCCCAGAAAAGTTAAAAAGAAAAAATAATTTATGTGGAAGAATTGATTTATCTGTGCTTCTTCTTTCATTCTTTTCAGTCGGCGATTTATTGTAATGGTTAATTCATTTATATATCATGTCTATTATTGCAAATAAAAATAGTACGTTGTGGCTTTTGCCCAATGGAAAATATTGATTGGCGGAGAATATTACACATATGGAAAAAACATCAGGAATAAAGAAACCCATATCTTTTCTTTTAAGATTTTTAAGGGTTGTTATTGTTATAATTATTGCCATTGCCCTGGCAAAACTTCTTATATCCTTGAAAAAAGAACCTGAGAAAAAAGAGATCATCAAGACTCCACCAGGTGTTAAAGTGATTATGGTAAAACCTGTTTCCAAGGTTATGACCGTGGAAGCATATGGTACTATAAAACCGGGTAAACTTGTGAAAATAGCTGCTGAAGTGTCAGGGAGAATTGATTATATTCACCCCTCTTTTATTGAAGGGGGTGAAATTAAAAAGGGTCAGGTTTTAATTAAAATTGATCAAAGGACCTATCAATTAAACAGGCAGGCAGGAGAGGTCAGGATCAAGCAGGCACAAACAGATATCCAGCAATTAAAACAGGACATTGAAAACCTTGAAAATGATATCAAACTTTCCAGTGCTAATTTAAAACTTGTTGAAAAGGAATTTCACAGAATCAAGGCCTTGAGTGAAAATCAATTTGCTTCACAAAACAGTCTTGACAGAGCAGAACAGCAATATCTACAGGCAAAGATTCAGTTTCAGAACCTGGGCAACAGGCTTTCATTGACAGACACTTTGATGGAACAGAAAAATGCTGCCCTTGCCATGGCCCGGGTTGATTTCCAAAAAGCTGATCTTGCTCTTCAAAAGACCATTATTACATCAGATTTTCATGGTTTTGTTTTAAGTAAATTTTCCGAGTCAGGAGAATATATTAATCCAGGACAGATCATAGGATCAATTTACCAGAAGGATAATCTTGATGTGGATGTAAGAATTCCTCTGGAAAAATTAAGATGGATTGAATCTTTTTTTGAAAATGGGCAAACCCCTGAAGCAAAGGTAACAATGGCAAACCTTGATAAGATAAAACCCTTTGTGTGGGATGCCAAGGTAACACGTATAAAAGCCAATATTGATGAAACAACAAGAACCCTGCCCATGACCCTTGAGATACTTAAACCTGGATTGAAAATTAAAAATATTTTTCAATTAAAACCAGGCACATTTGTAAAATGCAGTATTTCAGGGAAAACTTACGAGAATATTTTTGTGCTGCCAAGGTATCTGTTAAAGCGTGATGATATTTTTTATATTGTAAATGACAGTCACCTAAAAATGAAGAAAGTAAGTATTTTAAGAAAATTTGAAGATGAAGTTTATATTGATCAGGGACTTTCCCCAGGGGATAAAATTATAATTTCTCCGCTTCCAGGTGCCATTGACGGCATGGAACTCACGATCAAGCCGGAAAAGAGTTAAAACCAGAGAAAACTTAAAACCAGAGAAGACTTAAAACCAGAGAAAACTTAAAATATGACAAGACTTAAAATATGAAAGCAATTGGAAAATGGTCTGTTGAACACAGGGTTTCTGTGAATCTGATCATGGTGTTTCTCATTGTGGCAGGACTTTATACTGTTTTAAACATGAAACGCGAAATGCTTCCGCAGTTTTCCCTTGATATGATTAATATTGGTATCAAATATCCCGGTGCATCACCAGAAGAGGTTGAAGAGGGTGTCTGTATCAAGGTTGAAGAACAGCTTAAAAGTCTTGAGGATGTTAAAACAATATATTCAACTGCTGTTGAAGGTCATGGTTCAATTACTCTTGAACTGGAATCAGGCGCAGATATAGATGAAAAATTAGATGAGATAAAAACACAGATTGCTCTTATTGATTCATTTCCTGAGCAGGCAGAAGACCCTGTGATTGTTGAAATTAAAAATTCCTATCCAGCAATATATCTTGCTGTATATGGTGATGCAACAGAAAGGATATTGCGTGATACCGCTGAAAAAATGCGGGATGATCTTCTTGAATCCGATGATATTTCTCTGGCAAACCTTGTTGGTGTCAGGGAGTATGAAATTTCCATTGAAGTGTCAGAAGAGAGTTTGAGAAAATTTAATCTCTCCTTTGATCAGGTTGCAGCAGCAGTAAGGGCAGGAAGCCTTGATCTGCCAGGTGGAAAAATTAAAACTAGAGGCGGGGAATTTCTTGTCCGTGCCAAAGGTAAGCTTTATACCGGCGAAGAGTTTGAGCAGATTCCCGTTGTGACAAAACCCGATGGAACAACAATCAGGCTTGCAGATATAGCTGTTATTAAGGATGATTTTGAAGATAAAGATATAAAGGCAAGATTTAATGGAAAACCCGCAGTTCTGGTTGTTGTAAAAAGAACAGACAGTCAGGACAATATTGCCATTTCAAAAGCAGTCAAGGCGTATATCAATCAACACAAAGAGAGTATTCCAGCCGGCCTTACCCTTGGATACTGGTATGATATGGCAGAATTGGTACAGGGAAGGATTGATCTTTTATTGAAAAATGGTATCCAGGGCATAATTCTGGTGTTTATTGTTCTGGCACTTTTTCTCGATTTCGGACTTGCTTTCTGGGTTGCAGCAGGAATTCCCATCTCATTTATGGGTGCATTTCTTATTTTGGATTATCTTGGCGCATCCATTAATATGTTAACCTTGTTCGGGTTTATCATGACCCTTGGTATTCTGGTGGATGATGCCATTATTGTGGGGGAAAATGTTTATACCCATTATAAAGAGGGGAAATCTGCAAAGCAGGCTGTGATTGACAGTATTGGACAGATTGGTGCACCTGTTGTCATGGCAGTGACCACAACCATTGTGGCTTTTACACCTTTGATGTTTATT
>CAZYDL010000084.1:0-11840 GCA_964646305.1 uncultured Desulfobacula sp.
CCTCTTTACACCAGCTCTCTGCAAGCTGGCTTTGAATATGTGTTGGCGGGAAAAAATTTGCATAGGTAAGTTGAGTCTTGGCTGTTGCATTAAAAGCAAACAGCGTACTAAAACAGAAAATCAAAAATGTTACAATTGTAAGTCTTTTCATCAAAAACGATCTCCTAATATTAAGTTAACATTCAATTACATTATAACTATAAATCAGCTATATTATGGATGTATATATTTAAAGTCAGGAAAGAATGTCAAGAGAAATTTTGTTTTGTAAAGAAAATAAATGGTTGACATATAGCTGTAATATAACTATAAAATATCTAAGTAATAGCTGAAACGTATCATAATTTGAGTATGTTGCAAATCAAAAGCCTACACCTAATGGCCCAAAGCGATGATAAACTTGAATGCTTGAGCTTTGCAAAATAAAAAAGGAGAACAATATGGGAAACATTCCTGATAAAATTCAGACATGGCAGATGGTCTCTCCCTTTAAAAAGGATAGAGAAACAGGAGAAGTCACTCCTGGCAAATTGGAAAAAACACAAATTGATGTTCCAGAGCTTAAACCTGGCGAAGTATTGGTTGAAGTCGCTGGCTGCGGTGTATGCCACACAGATCTTGGATACTTTTACCAGGGTGTACCAACGGTAAACAAACCACCTTTAACACTGGGACATGAGATTTCAGGCATAGTTGTTGACGGCGAAAAGGCATGGATAGGCAAAGAAGTAATCATCCCTGCTGTTATGCCTTGCAGACAATGCTATCTATGTAAAACAGGAAGGGGCAACAGATGTCTTGCCCAGAAAATGCCAGGCAACAGCATGGGAATTTATGGCGGATTTTCAAGTCATATCCCGGTTCCTGCCATTGATATCTGTGAAGTTAAAAACCGCGGTAATATCCCCCTTGAAAAACTCGCTGTTGTTGCAGATGCTGCAACTACGCCTTTTCAGGCTGCCAAACGTGCTGATGTTCAGGTGGCAGACAATGTTATTGTCATTGGTGTAGGCGGTGTGGGTCAGTATATGGTTCAGATTTTAAAAGCTCTTGGAGCTGCCACTGTTGTTGCAATTGATATAAATCAGGAAAGATTGGACACCATGCTGAAAAATGGTGCTGACTTTGCCGTGAATTCCATGGGAAAAACCTCCAGAGATGTTTCAGGAGAACTTAAAGCCTATAGAAAAGAAAATGGTCTTGCCTCAACCGGATGGAAAATATTTGAAGTTTCAGGCACCAAGCCTGGTCAGGAACTTGGACTTGCCCTGTTAAGCTTTACAGGCAAAATGGTTGTGGTAGGTTATGGCCCCCATAAAGTAGAATACTCCATTTCCCGACTCATGGCATTTGATGCTGAACTCATAGGATCATGGGGTTGTCTGCCAGAGTATTATCCAGCAGTATTAAGTATGGTTACAAGCGGTAAAATTAATTTTGAAGAATTTGTCCAGACACGACCCATGAGTACAATACAAGAAAGTTTTGACGAAGCCCATAAGCAGTCACCTGATCAGAGGATCGTACTTGTACCTGATTTTAATTAGTGTTTGAGCAGCTTGAAAAGGAGCTTATGCTCACAAGCTCACCCATCTGCTTCGTTGCTTCAAACTTTTGCCAAATTTTTAATCGGGCCTCATGTACTACTATACACTCCGGTTGCAAAAGTTGTTGCACCTTACATATGGGCAATTTTTTGATCACACACTGGTTTTCAGTGAAATATTAATTTAAAGGAAAATAAAAATGAAATTAGAAGGAAAAAAAGCCATTGTAACAGGTGGAAGCCGCGGAATAGGACGAGCCATTGCACTCTTGTATGCAAAAGAGGGAGCTGATATTCTTGTTAACTATCACTCCAATGATGCAGCAGCACAAGATACTGTGGCTGAAATTGAGAAACTTGGAAGAAAAGGTATTGCTGTGGCTGCCGATGTTGCTGATTACACAAGTGCCCAGAACATGGTGGATGAATGTGTAAAACAGCTGGGCGGGGTTGATATTGTTGTTAATAATGCCGGTGTTTCAAGGCCTTCCATGCTCCTGAAAATGAAAGAAGAAGATTGGGATGCCATTATTAATATCCATTTAAAAGCAGCTTTTAATACTACCCAGGCAGCAGGCCGTTACATGAAAGAGAAAAAATACGGCAAAATAATTAATGTTATTTCAACTGCTGGAATTTACGGCACCATCGGCCAAATCAATTATGCATCTGCAAAAGCTGGTATTATCGGCTTTAGCAAATCAGCTGCCCGTGAACTTGGAAGATATGGAATCAATGTAAATGTTATCTGCCCTGGAATCACAAAAACAGAAATGACCGGCAAGCTACAGACCGATGAAAAACTTAAAAAAATCTATGAAGGCAGAATTCAGCTGGGAAGATTTGCAGAGCCTGAAGAAGTTGCACCTGCATTTGTATTTCTTGCTTCTGATGATGCAAGTTATATTACAGCCCAGGTACTGGGCGTAGATGGCGGATACATAGGATAGTTTCTGATCGAAAACCGATAATTTGCCCAATTACTGCGTTGGAAAAAAATTTTAACCCTCGGAATACTCATTGTATGCCTCCGGTTAAAATTTTTTTCCGCCTTGTACTTGAACAAATTATCTGGTTTTCACTTCAGGTACTACCATAATTAAATATAAGTAAAAGGAGAAACAAAATGAGTCTTGACTGGATGCCAAGAGATAATGACCCGAAAGATCATGCTTTACATAGAGAACCTCACTGGGGCACTGAAGCCCCATGCGTTATTTATGAAAAAAGGCCATTAACAGATCCTCAAGGAAATGTGACCAAAGGATTATTTGTTACATGGATTACCTTAAATAACCCAAGACAGTTCAACTCTTATACCACTGATATGGTAAAAGGAGTTATTGCCGGCTTTGAAAATGCTTCTTTGGACAGAAGCGTTGTAGCCGTAGTCTTCACAGGAACAGGCCCCTATGCATTCTGCACCGGTGGAAACACTAAAGAGTATTCAGAGTTTTATTCAAACAGATGTGATGAATATGGTCAGTACATGGAATTGTTCAACCACATGGTTGATTCCATCCTTGCCTGTAAAAAACCTGTTATCTGCCGGGTTAACGGCATGAGGGTTGCCGGTGGTCAGGAAATCGGTCTGGCATGTGATATTGCCATCTCTTCCGACCTTGCTATTTTTGGCCAGGCAGGACCAAAACATGGTTCAGCTCCTGCTGGTGGCTCTTCAGATTTCCTTCCCTGGTTTCTCACTGCTGAAGATGCAATGTGGAATTGTGTGTCCTGTGAAATGTGGTCATCCTATAAAATGAAAGCAAAGGGAATGCTCTCAAAAATTGTCCCTGTACTTAAAATTGATGGTGAGTGGGTAAGAAACCCAACCATTATCATTGATAAATATGTTGAAGATGGAGAAATTGTGTACGGTGAATATAAAACCGGACAGGAACTAAAAGATGGCCGGGCTCTTCTTAAACAACACCAGGCCAATGCAGATTTTGAACTTCTTGATAAAGAAGTCAATAATGTTATCTGGAAATTTGCCAACCTTTTCCCCGGCTGCCTGATTAAATCCATTGACGGTATTCGTCAGAAAAAGAAATTCTTCTGGGATACCATGAAAAATGATCACAGACACTGGCTTGCTGCAAACATGAGTGGAGAAGCATTCCTGGGATTTGGTGCATTTAACACCAAAAAAATCACTGGCAAGGATACAATTGACTTTATTAAATTCCGTCAGAATGTTGCTGAGTCCAGATTGTGGGATGAGGAGATGTTCTCAGAAGTAATGGGCACACCAAAAGAATAAGTTTAAAAGTTATATAAACTAAAAAGGTTCAGCAGATGTTTAAACTCCTGCTGAACCTTTTTTGTTTTTACATGCACTGCAAATATTTAAAAACAGCCTGCCAATTAGACCATATTGTCTGCCACAAGTTCTGCAATATCAAAAGTTTTAATTTCTTCTTCTTTTTCAAGCTCTTTCATGCCGTCTTCAATCATGGTCAGACAGAATGGGCAGGCAACAGCCACGGTTTTGGCCTTGTTATCAACAATCTCCTCTGCACGCTCCACATTGATTCTTTTACCAATATTTTCTTCAAGCCACATTCTTCCACCACCGGCACCACAGCAGAAACTCTCCTTGCCGTGGCGGTCAAGCTCTTTTAGCCCTTGTTCTGACAGGGAATTAAGGATTGATCTGGGTTGGTCATAGGTTGAATTGTATCTGCCAAGGTAGCATGGGTCATGGTAAGTTAAAGAGCCTGCCAGGGACTTATTCAAGGTGATTTTGCCCTGGTCTATAAGATCATTGATAAACTGGGTGTGGTGGATAACTTCGTAGTTTCCATCTAATTGAGGGTATTCATGTTTCAGGGTGTTCAGGCAGTGGGGGCATGCAGCAATGATTTTTTTGACTTTATAATTATTCAGTATTTCAATGTTTTCCTGGGCCATCATCTGATACATCATTTCATTGCCCACACGTCTTGCAAAATCTCCAGTGCATTTTTCTTCTTTGCCAAGGATTGCAAAATTTATATTGGCTTTCTGCAGAATTTTAACAAGGCTTATTGATACTTTCTTACTCCTGTCATCAAAGGAGCCGGCACAGCCCACCCAGAGCAGATAATCAACATTGGAATCTTCAGCCATTATTTTAACATCCAGGCCTTCTGCCCAGTCAGCACGCTTGTCATAGCCAATGCCCCATGGATTACCGTTGCGTTCAAGCCCTTTAAGAGCAGTATCCAGCTCTTTGGGATATACTCCTTCCATAAGGGTCTGTCCCTGCCTCATTGCCATGATTCGCGGCACCTGTTCAATGGTAACAGGACAGACTTCTTCGCAGGCACGACAAGTGGTACATGCCCAGAGTGTATCTTCTGAAATTACATCACCAATAAGTTTTTTATCGCTGTTAAGCTCAGCCATCTTGGCTTTTATCGCTTCATTCTGCTCAGAATCATCATCTTCTTTGAGAGTGGCTGCAAGTTTAGCTCGTTTGATAATATTATCTGCATTTGCAAAAAGCTCATGTTTTAAATCATCATTAAATTCATGCAGACTTAAAGGTTTATCAGTTATAAAGGCAGGGCAAACCTCTTTACATCTGCCGCATTCAGTACAGGTATAAAGATCCAGCCCCTGTTTCCAGTTGAGCTGATGAATATGGTTGATTCCAAGGGATTCATCTTCCCAGACTGATTCATCTTCAAGGTCAAGAAGTTCTGTTTTTTCATGGGGATAGCCCAGGGATTTTAAAAATACATTGGGCAGGGCTGTAATAACATGGAAATGTTTTCCAAGGGGCAGAAGATTTAAAAATGTAAGCTGGGTAATAATATGCAGCCAGAACATTCCAGTCATTAGAACTTCTGTTGAATCAGCGCTCATCCAGGCTATAAAAGATGCAGCTGCCACAGAGACAGGCGTCCATACAAATTCAGAACCATATTGGGGATTATTGAAAAAATGGAGATGATCAGGGTTGTTAAACTGTGTAATCAGATTATATCTTGCACCATCATAGAGAAGATCTGAAATCATTAAAACACCAATCATGAACAATACAACATAGGCTTCAAGAGTATGGTGCATTCGTTCAGGCTTTAACACAAATCTTCTAAAGACGGCGTAAATAATCATCAATAGAACAACACCCTCCATGATGTCTTTTAAGGCAATATAGAGATAGCCCAAGAGATAATCATCACCAAGAAAAGGGAGTTGATAGCCTTTTATAAAGCCTTCGCCGTAAATATTGAGACTTCGAATGATAAGAATACAGAATCCCCAGAAGATAAAAGCGTGCATGATGCCGGCTACCCACTCTTTTTTTCTTCCTGCCAGACGTTTTTGCCCAATGGCTATTATTACCATATTTTTAAGCCGTTGAGTTATCTGACTGAACCGATCCAAAGGCTCAAGTGCCATGAGCAATTGGATTTTATAATACATGGTGTGACAGAAAACTGCCATGCCGACAATGAGAAGGATTGACATCACAATGGGATTCATAAATTACCTCTAAGTACTAATTCTTAGTTTCTCTTACTAACATTTGATTGAAATCGAAATTTGGATGCAAACTTGCCCATATACAAGGCGCAAGAAGTTTTGCAACCGGAGTGTACTGTAGTACATGAGGATTGGAAAACTTCGCAGCAACGAAGTAGATGGGTGAGTTTATGAGCTGAGCTCCTCTTCGAGCCATCCAAATTAACCTTTAATTTTTTTAATTTCTTCTCTCAGGATGGGAACCACCTCAAAAAGATCGCCCACAATACCATAATCAGCAACATTAAATATTGGTGCTTCAGGATCTTTATTAACAGCAAGGATAGTTTTTGATCCGGTCATTCCTGCAAGATGTTGAATTGCACCTGAAATACCCATTGCCATATAAAGGTTTGGCGCTACAATTTTACCGGTCTGACCAACCTGCTTGTTTTGTGCCATGAGCCCTGCGTCAACCATGGCTCTTGAAGATCCTAAACCTGCAGCAAGATCATCGGCCAGTCCCTTTACAAGATCAATTCCAGCCTGGTCTTTGGTACCACGCCCAACTGAAATAACAACGTCGGCATCTCCAAGGTCAATTTCACCGCTTGCATCTGATACAACTTCTTTAATTACAGCTTTTAAATCAGGGGCAGGCGCAGAGAGTTTAACAACATTTTCAGTTCCACTTATGTTTTGATCAGCTTCAAAGGCACCGGCTCTTACAACTGCCACTAATTGTTTTGTATTTACTTTGATTTTTTGCATTATTTTATTTGCAATGGCAGGTCTTGTTATTGTAACCTGGCCTCCATCAATCTCAACATCTGTAATGTCACTGGCACAGGCTACATCGAGTCTGGCAGCAACCCTTGGAGCAACAGCCTTACCTGTTTCAGAAAAGCCAAACCAGATCAAATCTGCTTCAAATAGTTTTGCAGCATCCACAACACATGATGCAAAGGGTCCTGCATTAAAAAGTTCAAGGCCTGCATCATCTGCAATATACTGGGTATCAGAACCGGCATTTGCCAAATCTGCACTTAAAGATTCAATATTGAAACCAATTGCTGCCACTGCTGTCTCAGCTCCAATGGCTTTGGCTTTGGATAAAAGTTCTTTTGTGCTGCCTTTTAAGACACCTTCTTTTATGTCTGCAATTACAAGTATTTTTGTCATGATAATAAATTTCCTTATATAAAAAACAGATATTATATTTATCTGATTAAAATTTTTTAACTTTATATACCCTTAACTTTGTGTTTGAGTGAAAAATTGCCCATATGTGAAGCGCAAAAATTTTTACAACCGGAGTGTACTGTAGTACATGAGGATTGCAAAAATTTGAAGCAACAAAGCAGATGGGTGAGTTTTCGCTCAAACATTAAAGGACCTTGGCTTCATTGGCAAGAAGATCAACCACCTTGGCTGTAATTTGGGCTGCATCACCTTCAAATTTCTGTCCTGCCTGGCGTGTTTCAGATTTCAAAAATTCTGCAATTTCAGATTGTGGAGAACCTCCTCCTAACTCTTCCCAGGAAGTTCCAAGTCCTGCAAGGTCCATGACATCAATCTTCTTTTTCTTTGCCATCATAATTCCGCGCATGGCAGGCAGGCGTGGTTCATTAATACCATCACTTACTGTTACTACTGCAGGCAGTTCAAGTTCAAGGATTTCTGTTCCAGCATCCCCCAGCCGTGACACTTTAATATGCTGGTCATCCATTGCTTCAATTTCAATAACATTGCTTACACATGGTAATCCAAGGAATTCTGCCAGCATGATTCCAGTCTGTCCGCTGTCAGTATCCTGGGCCTGTTTTCCTGTAATAACAAGGTCATATTCGCCTTTTTCATAAACTTTCTGTATTATTTTGGCATAGATGGCTGGATCAGAGCTTTCCAAGGAAGGATCATCAATCTGAATTGCGTTATCAATACCCATGGCAAAACCCTTACGAATAATTTTGGTATTGTCATCACCACCACCAATATTTACCAGAGTTGTCTCTGCCTTATTTTTTTCTTTCAGCTGTACAGCTGTTTCCACTGCATTTTCATCCCAGGCATTCATGACATACTGGAGACCATCTTCAATAATAGCTCCATTTTCCACATTGATGTTTAATTCCACATCAACTACTTTTTTGATTGTTGTAAGAATTTTCAATTTATCCTCCTAATCTATTTTGGCTGATTTATTCTCATTTCTATTGTCTTTTAATACGTTCTTCACCGCAAACTATAATTAATTCAGAGTCCCTGCCCGGAAAAGCCAGAGTCATATTTAAGCCCTTTCCCATTTCCACGGCAAGGGCTGTTGGCCGGGAATTACTTATCATTACAGGTATCTTGGCTCTGGCAGCTTTTTGAATTAATTCATAACTTATCCTTGAAGATAAAACAAGGATTTTGGCTTTGGACAATTGCCTGCCCATAAAGGCTTTTCCTATTGCCTTGTCAAGTGCATTGTGCCGGCCCACATCCTCTGCAAAGGAAATTTTTTCCAATTGAGAGTCAAATATTATTGCAGCGTGTGACCCTCTGGTGCTCTGATAGTAATTCTGGTTTTCACTGAGTTTGTTGATGCAGTCAAAGATACTGCTGATGCCAATGGTAAAACCATTTTTTGCAGGTGTAATTGTCGTAAACAGATCCCTGACCATTTCCTTGCCGCAAATACCGCAGCTGGTCTGGCTTACAAAAATTTTTCTTTTAAGAAGATCATGGATTTTTTCTTTTCTTTCAGAGGTGAGCCACATATCAATAATATTAGGATCCAGATCTTTATCATATCCTATAGTTTTAATGTCTTCAGGCGAATCTGCAATTCCTTCGCCAAGGCAGAAACCTGCGGCATGATAAATTTCTTTACCTGGGGTTCTCATAACCACAGAATATGGTTTTTCATCAATCCGAATCAAAAAAGGCTCTTCCCCTATCAATTCAAGGGATATTGTCTCTTCATAGGGTTTATTGCCCAGGATCTCCTGCTGGCACCGCAGGGCTTGATAAACCGTTGTATCCTTTTTCTGACTCAATTATGTATCTCCCTGCCTGTAAAATTGCTCGAACCTTTTCATCCACAATGTGACTATTTATAAGCTATATTATAACTACGTGTCAAGAAAAAATATGTGAATTACTCTCCATTTCACGAGCAGATATTAAAAAAATTCAAAAAACCTGGCTGCCATTGATAGAAATATTGATCGGGCTTCTATCATTGCAAAAGCAACTATTACAATTTTCGCAAACCCAGGAAACAATTTTATTTCCAGTTATAGTCCTTCTGCTTTATAAGAAGCGGCCAGATCTAAATAGTGCTGCGATCCCTCCTTAACCCACCACATTAGTTGTTCAGGAGCAGGGCCACTGATTTTACCTGGAATGCCGGTTACAAAAGATTTATCAGGAATCTCCATTCCCGGACGTATCAGGCAGCCCGCAGCAATAAGGCAATAACTGCCAATTATGACATCATGGAGGATTGTTGAATTCATACCGATGAGAACATTATCGCCAATGCTTTTGCTGTGAACGACTGCACCATGACCTATAATAACCTGGGTGCCTATGGTGACATTGCCCACAGGAGAATTAGGAGTGCCTGAATGGATTACACAATTATCTTCTACTGCTGTGCCCTGGCCAATACTTATGCACCCAAGATCTCCCCTCAATACCGCGCCAGGCCACACGCTGGCGTTTTCACCGATCTTAACATCTCCCACAATATAGGCTGCCTCACTGACAAAGGCTGATTTGGCGATTTCAGGTGTCTTGTTATTAAAACTTCTAATCATTGATAACCTTCCTATAACAAATATATCAAGCAGCTAATCTTATTTTACAAAGGGTTGAAACATGTCTAATTAAAAAGGCAGAGTGATTTTATCACATCTGCCTTTAATATTATTTACATTAAATAAAAATCTAATTTAAGAAGAAGGGAAAGAGAGAGACTCAGTTAAAACAAAAGCTGCCTGGAGATATGATGTGGGGCAAAGAGGGAAGCATTCTTTGCAGTCATTGCATACTTTTGAGGCTATCTGGGGAACAAAGCAGATCTCTTTATTAATGCCCCTGTCAACAAAGCCAATGGCATTGGCTTTTTTAACTTCAGCACAATATCTTACGCACAATCCGCAATGAATGCAGAATGAAGGGTCTTTTTCATAACGATCCATCTTAGCTCCATACTCTTTTGCCAGCTCTTTTAATTGCGGAGCATCTGGAGCATGTGCCATGAGAAGTTCTATAATGGTTTTACGGATTCTATCCACTTTTTCACTCCTGGTTCTGACTATTATTCCTTCTTCAACCGGATAAACACAGGAAACAACAAGTTTTGTCCAGCCTTTAACTTCCACTTCAACAATGCAAAGCCTGCAACCTCCAAAAGGTTCGAGTTTTTCATGATGACAAAGTGTGGGGATGAAGATGTCTGCATCCCGGGCTGCATCAAGGAGAGTATCTCCCTCTTTGGCTTTTACTTTTATTCCATCAATTTCAAATTTAATTTCTTTCATTTTATTTTGCTCTCTTTGCATTTTGTTTGTATAAAAAAGTCATTAAAATTAATTAGAGACTTTCATGCGTTCTTGGGCAGGCAAGGGACCAAGACCAAGACTGCCCATGGCAGTTATTTTTTCTTTTTGGAACTTTTCTTTTCAATCACTCTCTTATCTTCAGCCACAGGCGGTGGAACAGGTTCCCCTGAAATTTTTGTCACAGCACCAAACTTGACAGGACAGACTTCATAACAAGTTCCGCAATTTGTACATTTTTCCTGGTCAATAATATGAATTTTTTTCTTGGCACCGTCAATGGCATCAGCAGGACATTTTTTTAGACACATGCCGCAAGCCTGACATTTAACAGGATCTATATAAAAAGCAATCAGCTCTTTACAGGCAAGAGCCGGACATCGTTTCTCTTTAATGTGGGCTTCATATTCATCCCTGAAATAGCGCAGGGTGCTTAAAAAAGGATTTGGAGCACTTTTACCAAGGGCACATAAAGAGGCTTCAACAGCAGTCTCTGCAAGGTTTTCAAGAAGTTCGATATCGCCTTCTTTGCCTTTGCCCTGTGTAATATTGGTCAAGATTCTGTGCATCTGACGCAGGCCTTCACGGCAGGGAACACATTTGCCGCAGGATTCTTCAGTGAGAAAATTAATAAAATATCTTGCAACATCCACCATGCAGGTATCTTCATCTAAGACAATCATTCCACCGGAACCCATCATGGAGCCGGCCTTTGTAAGCTCATCAAAGCCAACCTGTAAATTCAACTGGTCTTCGGGAATACAGCCGCCTGAAGGGCCGCCTGTCTGTACTGCCTTAAATTTTTTATTATTGGGAATTCCACCACCGATTTTATAGATAATATCGTGCAGAGTCATGCCCATTGGTACTTCAACAAGGCCGGTATTATTAATTTTCCCCACCAGGGAAAAAATCTTTGTTCCCTTGCTTGTCTCAGTTCCAACCTTTGTGAACCAGTCTGCACCATTATTAATGATAAGGGGTATATTTGCCCATGTTTCAACATTATTTAAAACAGTGGGACGCTGCCACAATCCTTTAATATTGGAGCGGATATATTTAGGTCTTGGTTCTCCAACTCTACCTTCAAGAGAAGCCATTAAAGCTGTTGATTCACCACAGACAAAAGCTCCTGCTCCCTGGTGCACAATGACCTTGAAATTAAAGCCTGAACCCAGGATATTGTCTCCAAGAAGGCCATAATGTTCAGCCTGTTCAATGGCAAGATTGATATTCTCCACTGCAAGGGGATACTCCTGGCGCACATAAAAATATCCTTCCTGTGC
>CAZYDL010000085.1:0-11799 GCA_964646305.1 uncultured Desulfobacula sp.
AACTGGGGCATTGTAAAAACCTGTTTTTGGCTACTTTTTAAAATCCTGATCACACCGGCTATGAACCTGCTCTGTAGCTATATATCGGTTGTTAGGGTCTTCATACAGGGTTTCCAGACATAATGAAGAATATGCTTTAAAAAATCAAGAAAAGAAAAAACCAAAAAATTACCGGGTTAATACCAGGTTAATACTGGCATTATTGTAAGGTTAGAAGATAGGATTTTAAATTTATTTTTTTGTTTTTCAGATCAAGTTTTTTCCGAATATTCTCTCGGTGATAAGCGATAGTTCGGATAGCTGAGTTTTGGATCCCAGCAATTTCTTTGTTTGATTTTCCAAATTTGATCAGACCGGCAATCTCAATTTCTGTAGGTGTGAGACCAACCATTGGATTTGATAGTTTTTTTGAAAAAGGAGATATAATATCTTTTAACTCTGACTCTAATATATCTATTATATCATTTTGGATTTTATGCTCAAGAGTGCTTTTTAATTTTTTAATGAATGGAGATATTACCAACTTGAAGTTGGCAAATAATCTTTCTTCCATTTCAATTTTATCTTCTTTTCTTTTTTTTAACAAAACTCTCAAGGCAGCATTCATATCTTCTAAATCAGTCGTCCTTTTTTTTACTTTTTGTTCAAGTGTATTATTAATCCCTTTTAGTTTGTTCATGAATAATTTTCGTTCGGTAATATCATGAGAAACGCCATACATCCCAACTATTGCATTGAATTCATCCCTTATGGCTTTAACAGTATTTTCCATCCATACGATAGAACCATTTTTATGAAAATATTCCACTTCGGTATTGACTGACCTGTCCAGATCAACACCCGGTAACTTTTCACGTTCCAGCTCTTTTACAAACATTGCCATAACTCGTTCAAAAGTTTTCGGAGTAACCATATCCTCCATTTTTTGTTTCTTGCGTTCCTCTACTGTATACCCAAGAATTTTTTCCACAGAAGGGCTCACATAAGTGGCATTTAAATCCATGTCCAAAGTCCATACAATATCACCCATATTCTCAGCCAGAAACTTGAACTTTGATTCGCTTTCCTTCAGTTTATTCTCAGCATGCGTATTCTCGGTTATGTCCTGGACTGTTCCAATCAATTCAATTGGATTGTCATTTTCATCTACAGTCACTTCTCCTGTTTCATATACAAACCGGGTATCATTATTCGGTCTAACAATTCGATATTCTATGCTATAAGGTGTTTTTTCTTTTAGTGCAGTGTCGGTTTCTTTTTTGAAAAACTCCAAATCGTCTGGATGAATACAGCTTAAATACGCCTTATAGTTTGCATCGAAATTTTGTGGGGATAAGCCGACAATTCTAAACAATTCATCTGACCATACAATTTTGTCTGCACCAATATCCCAACGCCAATTCCCGATATGAGCTATCCTCTGGGATTTTTTAAGATTGGTTTCAACTTCTTTTAGAGACTCTTCTGCATGCTTGTGGTCAACAACTTCCTGTTCTAATTCCTGAATTCTTTTTTCTAATATTTCATAAGTCGGTTTTTCAACCATATGGGATGCCTTTTAAAATAGGAATAAATTAGATACTTAGGGCGCAGAATGCTTGCCATAGCCCAAACACTTCTGATATCCCGGTCAATTCAATGAAAACACAATATAATAAATTGTGACCCATTGCAAATCCGATTCCATACTCCTTGCATGTAAACACGTTATTCATTCTGGGGATGACGGGCAAGAATCCCTGCCATGATTGATCCTATACCACCCTGGGGAGTCTCTTCAATAAAGGAATTTTTGACAACATCATAAAAGGCTCTGGCAGCAGGAGAGAGTGGTGTGTTTTTTGAGAATCCCAGGCTGACATCAAGAAATATTTTTGTATCTTTTATTTTACGGACAACAAGTTTTTTCTCTTTGACTTTTTGATCTGTTGCAGGCTTTACAAGAAAGGAGATTCCTTCTCCTCTTACCACAAGATCAGTGATAAATTCAGTATTATTAGATTCCATGAAAACATTGGGTTGTGCATTATGTTTATCGTAAAGATTTAAAACTTTTTTGCGCGTGCCAGAACCTTTTCTTTTCATTATAACAGGCTGTGCCACAATATCTTGAAATAAGAGTTCTTTTTTTTTAATTAAGGGATGGCCCATGGGAAGAATAACAACAATCTCTTCCTGACTGATGGGGATAAATTCAAGCCTTGAATCATTTACTTCCATTTGGGCTACAATTATTATTTCATTTTGAAAATCTCGCAGACTATTGATCATGGACATGGAACTGCCTTCTGCAAGACTTATTTTTATGTCTGGATATGCTCTGTGAAAAACAGATATAATGGAAGGCATGATATGTTTTGCATAGACTTTTGTACATCCAATTGCAAGATGTCCTTGGTTTGTCTCTTTTATCTGGGTCAGAGTGTTTTCAACCTCATCTTCTAGCTTGAATATTTGTATTGCTTTTTCAAATAATAATTTTCCAGGATGGGTCAAAATAAGGTTTTTTCCATGTTTATTAAATAATTTTAAATCATGGTGTTTTTCAAAAAGTTTAACTTGGGCAGTTACTGCAGGTTGGGAAATAAAAAGTTTTTTTGCAGCAATGGTATAGCTTGAGTGTTTTGCGACAAAATAAAAGGCTCTTAACTGGTTTAAATTGATCATAATATCAACCTGTAAAGCATAAAAGACTATAAAAACACTTAATATAAGAAAAACTTATACATACTATAAATTTATATGAATTGACAGTTTTTTTGTCAAGAAATAATACTATCTATACCATATTTGAAGGAGAATCATTGTCTGATTTTGATTTATATCCGGTATGCTTCTATCTTGTGCTTTTCCTACAGGCTCTATATTTTCTGCCGGGCATGGTAAAAGTTGTAGCTTGGTCAATATTTTTTTATATTTTAAGGAGGTCACAATGGCTGATAAAAGTTTTCCAAATCCCCATGAAATTGAGACAATTCCAGGAACAGAAGGGTGGGAGAGAATGTATCCCTACAATTATCTTTTTACTACAAAAGATAAGGAGCGCAAGGAGTATGAAGAGAATGCATTCTGGTTTAATGATGCTCTTCACTATCCTGAACCCATGTATCCCTTTGATATTATATGGGATGAGGCCTGGTTCCTGTCTTTATCACAATTTAATACCCGAATTTTCATGGTCCCGCCGGCCCTTGGCATAGATCATAGAATTATAAACGGTAATGTCTATCTTACCCCGGTTCCTGTAACTGATCCCGAAGAAGTTCAAAAAAGAATCCCTTTATTCATGGAACGAGCAGGATACTATTATGAAAACTGGGATAAACTCCTTGAGAAGTGGGAAGGTAAGATGAAAGGGATTATTTCAGAGATTGAAAATATTCCCATCGGTCCCCTGCCGGATATGGAAGATATCTCGATTGTTAAAAACGGCCTTGGAACCTCAAGCGGTTATGAACTGCTCAAAAAGTATGACAAGTTAATAGATCGGGGGATTCTCTGCTGGCAGTATCATTTTGAGTTTTTAAACCTGGGCTATGCATCCTATGTCACTTTTGTTGATTTTTGTACCAAAGCCTTTCCTGATATACCCCTCCAGAAAATTACCCAGATGATTGCAGGAATTGATGTGCTTTTATACCGGCCTGATGATGAATTGAAAAAACTGGCTAAACTGGCCATTGAGCTAGATCTTACCTCACAGATAGGAGACGATACCAGGGATGTTGAAGTTGTGATCGCAGAACTTGCAGGTTCTGAAAACGGGAAAAAATGGATCACTGCCTGGGATGAAGCTAAAAATCCTTGGTTCAATATTTCAACGGGAACCGGCTGGTATCATCAGGATGTTTCATGGAATGACAACCTGAATGTACCCTTAAGTTCTCTCAGAATTTACATTGAAAAACTCAAGGAAGGCAAATCCATTGACCGGCCCCTGGAAGCAATTAAGGCTGAACGGTTAAAATTGGTTCAAGAATACAGAGGCCTTTTAAAAACCGATGAAGACAGACAGACATTTGATCAGCTTCACGGTACGTCTGAACTGGTTTTCCCCTATGTTGAGAATCATATGTTCTATGTGGAACACTGGTTCCACTCAGTGTTCTGGAACAAGATGAGAGATGTTGCTTCCATCATGGTTGAGCATCAATTCATGAAAAATACAGAAGATATCTGGTATTTGTCCCGCAGTGAAATAAAAGAAGCTTTGTGGGATCTTGTGACTGCATGGGCCACAGGAACAAAGGGATATGGTCCTTTGCACTGGCCTGAAGAGATTGAATGGAGAAAAGGTGTTTACCAGAAATTTAAGGAAAATCGACCCATTCCTGCACTTGGAATACCACCTGAAGTAATTGCAGAACCCTTTACTATTGTGCTTTGGGGGGTTACCAATGAAAGCATGGCAGCATGGGCAAAATTAAAAGAGATTGGTGACCCGGATAAAGTAAATGAAATGGAAGGATTTGCAGGCTCACCCGGTGTTGTTGAAGGCATTGCAAGGGTCTGCCGGTCTGTTAAAGATATTGGAGAGCTTAAAGAAGGTGAGATCCTGGTGTCACCAACCACTTCACCATCCTGGGCCCCAGTATTCCAGAAAATTAAAGCCGTTGTCACAGATGTTGGTGGAATTATGTGCCATGCAGCAATTGTCTGCCGTGAATATGGTATGCCTGCAGTTGTTGGAACAGGACAGGGAACATCTATTATTAAGTCCGGCATGAAACTTAAGGTTAATGGCGATACCGGTAAAATTTATATTGAAAGGTAGATAAAGTATAATGGAATCAAGACAAGACTATGTTCTCTGGTTTGAAGAGTGTGATCTTCAATCCATTCCCCTTGTCGGTGGTAAAAATGCCAGCCTGGGCGAATTGCTAAAGGCTGGCATCCCTGTCCCTCAAGGCTATGCTGTGACTACTAAGGCATATAATCTGTTTTTGGAACAGGGAAACATTAAAAAAGAGATTTTTGATGCTCTCAAAAGCGTCACAACCGATGATGTAGCATCCGGGGAAAAAGCAAGTAAGAAAATCCGGGCTATCATTGAAAATACATCAATGGGGTATGATTTGCAGGATTATATAGGAGAATTTTATAGAAGGCTTTCTAAAAAATGCAATGTCCCGGCAGTCCCTGCTGCTGTCAGATCAAGTGCAACAGCAGAAGATCTTCCCGGTGCAAGTTTTGCAGGTCAGCAGGACACCTTTTTGTGGATCAGGGGTGTGGATGATATTTTCAAACATGTGAAAAAATGCTGGTCCAGTCTTTTTACTGCCCGGGCAATTTATTACAGGGAAAAAATGGGATTTGATCATGAACAGGTGGAAATCTCTGTTGGTATCCAGAAAATGGCAAATGCCTGGACAGCAGGTGTAATGTTTACACTGAATCCTACAACCGGCGATACATCTGCCATTGCAATTGACGCCAACTGGGGCTTTGGAGAGAGTGTTGTAAGCGGTGAATGTACTCCGGATAATTTTATTATAAACAAAATTACCGATGAAATTATTAAAAAGACAGTTTCCCATAAAACTATTTTATATACACGGGATCCTGAGACCCACAGTGTTATAAAGCTGGATGTTCCAGGGGAGAGAACAGATACCCAGTGCGTGGTGGACAAAGATGCCATTGAACTTGCCAAAATAGGCAAGAAAATTGAAAAACACTATGGCAAGGCAATGGATATTGAATGGGCAATTGACAAGGATACACCAGGCAAGGCAAAGATTATGATT
Organism: uncultured Desulfobacula sp.; assembly: GCA_964646305.1. GTDB lineage: Bacteria > Desulfobacterota > Desulfobacteria > Desulfobacterales > Desulfobacteraceae > Desulfobacula. The sequence goes on from CAZYDL010000085.1 coordinate 5,748, forward strand.
TTGCAGAGCCGGCCTGAAACTGTATGGAGTGATAAAAAGGTGGAACCTGTTATGAAGGCAAGATCATCTGCTCTTGCACATATATGCGCAGGACTCGTAGCAGGCAAAAAAGTTAATTAGATTTGGATGGGCTCGCAGAGGAGTTTTGCTCACAATGCACCCATCTACTTTGTTGCTGCAAACTTTTACCAAATTTAGACAATAATTTATAAAGGCTAATGCCTTTAAAGATTGAATAATATAATTTAAAAAAAAGGAGAGAGTTTTATGAAAGACATGAGAGATTTTGTGGCGGTTTGTGAGGAAAAAGGTTTGCTTAAACGAATTACGGCTGAAGTTGACTGGAATCTGGAATTATCACATATTGCCAAGTTAAATGAAGAAGAGCAGGGTCCTGCATTACTTTTTGAAAATATTAAAGGCTATGATACCCCGGTTATCACCAGTGTCTGCACAACATTACAGAGATTGGCGATTATTATGGGACTGCCTGAAGATTCCACTCTTACTGAGCTTTATAATAACTGGGCGGAAAAAGCAAAAAACCCCATACCTCCCAAATATGTTGAGAACAGTCAGGCGCCTTGCAAGGAAAATATCATGATGGGTGATGATGTTGATCTCTATAAATTCCCGGTTCCCCACTACTACCCCCTTGATGGCGGCAGATATTTTGGTACTGCCCATTTTATTATTTCCAAAGATCCTGATTCAGGATGGGTGAACTTAGGGACCTATCGAAGCCAGCTTCTCGCTAAGGATAAAATCGGTACCCAGTTTATCAAAGGTAAACATGCTGATCAAATGTTAAAAAAATATCAGGCTTTGGGAAAACCCATGCCCGTTGCATCCATTTCAGGATGTGACCCCATACTGTTTCTTGTGGGAGCAGCCAGGATTGGTGCCTTTACCAGTGAGTATGATGTGGCAGGCGCTTTCCGCGGTGAAGCCATAGAAGTGGTTAAAGGTGAAGTGGTTGACCTTCCTATTCCTGCCCATGCCGAAATAGTTGTTGAAGGGTTTGTTGATGCGGATAAATTCATGGAAGAAGGGCCCTTTGGCGAATATACCGGGTATTATTCCGGAGTTGGCACAGATCCCAGAAATTTTATTGATATCAAATGTGTAACATACAGAAATAATGCCATACACTGGGGAACAACTGTTGGTCGTGCTGTAACAGATACCCACATGACCATGGCATTGTCCTATGGTGCCACCCTCTGGCAGCAACTCAATGAGATGAATATTCCGGGTTTGAAAGCGGTTTACTGCCCGCCGGAAGGTGCTGGGCGATTCCTGGCTATTATCTCCATGAAACAGATGTATCCTGGACATGTTGATCAGGTCCTTACCGCAGCCATCTCAACGGAAATGGGAGCCTATGGTCTTAAAACAGTCATTGTTGTGGATGAAGATATTGATCCATGGGATATCCCCCGTGTCATGTATGCCTTAAGTTTCAGGTTCCAGCCCAATCGTTCCCAGGTGATCAAACGAGGTCGATCTACACCACTTGATCCTTCATTGCCCATTGATGCAAGATGGATTACAGGAAGACTTCTTCTGGATTGTACCATTCCCTATGAATGGGAGCACAAACCCATCCCCATCGAGCTTGATCCTGATGTGGTTGCTAAGGTTAAAGCACGCTGGTCTGAACTGGGATTATAAAAACTGAAAGGATAAATTGTGAAACCAATTCGATATAAAAAAGAGATGACAGATGAATTCCTCAATGATGGATTCTGGACAAAAGAGACATTTTATGATTTCTGGGCAAAAAATGCACAGGATATACCTGATCAGGAAGCCCTTGTTGATTCAAAATACAGACTAACCTGGAAAAAAGCTGTAGAACTTGTGGATGCCATGGCTATATCATGGGTTGAAATGGGACTGGAACAGCATTCCAGAGTTATTATCCAGTCTCCCAACAGTGTTTACGGCTTTCTTGCAAGGATTGCATGCGAGAGAGCAGGCTTGATTTCTCTTACTGTCTATCCCTATCTGAGGAAAAAAGAGCTGACCTATATGGTGGATAGAACAAAGGCTTCTGCTGTGATAATTCTTCATACCTATAATAAATTCAATTATCTTGAAATGTATGAAGATCTTCAAAAAGAGTTTTCCCATCTGAAAAATATTTTTCTTTTTGATGATATTGTACCGGATGGTGCGCCTGAAGGCACATTCTCCTTAACATCCATGGTTGAAAAAAGAGCAAAATCACCTGTGGATAAATCAATTCTGGAGGAGAGAAGATTTGATCCGGTTGAAAATATTGCAATCTTAACTACAACTTCAGGAACAACCGGTATCCCAAAACTTGTTGAATGGCCTCCTGCACCAAGAATATGTACTTCAAAGGGCAGGGTGGATATATGGGGACTTAATAAAACTGATATCACAATGGCTATTGCTCCCCATGCAGGAGGTGCAGCAGGGACCTTGACATATTTTGCAGCCCCCATTGCAGGAGCTAAAACCGTGATGCTTGAAGAATTTTCCCCTGATGCTGCACTTGCACTCATTGAAAAAGAGAAGGCAACTGCCATTGGTGTTGTACCAACCCATCTCATAAGAATGCTTGAAGCTGATGTATCAAAATATGATTTAAGTTCCCTGAGATTTATCAGATCTGCTGGCGGGTACCTGCCGCCCCAGGTGGCTGAAGAAGCGGAAGTTGCTTTTGGAGCTTCCATCACAAGTGATCTGGGCACCCAGGATATGGGCTCAGTATCTGGCTGCCGTGTTGAGGATTCCAAAGATTTGAGAAGACGTACTGTGGGCAGAATGCTGCCTGGCAATAAAGTTCGGCTTGCAGATAAGGAAAATAAGGAAAAGACTGTTCCTGATGGTGAGCCTGGAATCCTTTATTTCAGAGGGCCACATGCTCCTGCCGGGTATTACAGGGATGAAGAGTTGACATCTACGGTCTTTGACAAGGACGGCTGGACAACCACAGAAGATATTGTCAAATTTGACCAGGGATGCCTCTGGATTCTCGGGCGTGCCAAGGATATGATTATCAGAGGCGGCCAGAACATATATCCGGCAGAAGTGGAAGGGTTGTTAAATGATCATCCTGCCGTGGCTTCCGTGGCCATAGTGGGGTACCCTGACAGGGAAATGGGTGAAAAGTGTGCTGCCTATGTTATTACCAAAGCTGGAAAAGAGTTTAACTTCAAAATCATGGTTGATCATCTGAAATCCAAGGAAATTGCCATGTTTAAACTGCCTGAACACCTTGAAGTTGTGGATGAATTCCCGGCAGTTGGAGATTCAGGAAAAATTAACAAGGAAACCTTGAAAAAAGATATCCGTGCAAGACTTGGGATAGATTAAAGGTTAAAATTTAATGGCAAATTCCAATACAGTATTAATAATATCCACCCTTGATACTAAAAGGGAAGAGACAAGATATTTAAAATACAAGTTTAAAGAGATTGATGTACTGCCGCTCTTGATGGATCTTTCCATGCGTGGTAAGGAAAAATCAAGGGCGGAATTAACCCCTTCCCAGGTGGCATCTGCAGGTGGCTCCACCATAGAGGAAATTAATAAATCCAAGGAACGCTCCACCATTACCAACATTATTATTGAAGGGGCCAGCAAAATTGCAAAGGATTTATATGATGCAGGTAAAATTGACGGTGTCATGGCCCTTGGTGGATCAACCGGTTCTTTAATGGCAACCGATGTTATGCGGGCCTTACCCTTTGGTATTCCAAAGCTGATGATATCTTCTACAGCAGCTTTACCCGGGCTTTCAACAAAATACATTGGTACAAGTGATATCTTATTGTTCCATTCTGTAATTGAGATATCAGGAGTAAGTGATATGCTTGCCAATGTCATGGACAGGGCTTGCTATGCCATGAAGGGTATGATTAAGTATGTTAATAATCCTTTAAGCATTAAATCCAGTAAAACCATTGCTATGACAATGCTTGGGCCCTGTGAACTATGTGCAAGTTCAGTCAGGACTGCTCTGGAAAAAAAAGGTTTTCAGGTGACAGGTTTTTCTGCAGCCGGTGTTGGAGATAAAGCCATGGAAGAGATGATTGCCCAAGGGTTTTTCCATGGTGTTATTGATCTTGCTCCTGGCGGTGTGGGAGAACACTATTTCGGGTATATGCGGGATGGTGGCCCAAACCGGCTGGAATCTGCCGGCAAAAGAGGCATCCCCCAGATTATATCCACCTGTTCAGTCAACCACATGACTCCTTCAAGATCAAAATATAAAAAAGAGTTTTATGAAAGACGCAAATATGATCTTGATAAATTTCGTACCTGGCTCCGCCTTTCACCAGATGAACTCAAACAGGTTGCAAAGGAGTTTGCAAAAAAACTCAACCGCTCAAAAACTCCTGCAAAAATTATTGTTCCTTTACGGGGATGGTCGTCTGTGGACTGCAAAGGCAATCCAACATATGACCCAGAAGAAGATAAAGTTTTTGTTCAAACCTTAAGAGAGGAACTTGATTCAAACATTGAAATTATTGAAATTGATGCAAACATGGAAGATCAGGCTTTTAGCAGGGAAATAACAGAACTTGCTTTGGAGCTTTTTTAAAATATTGAAGACATGGGAGAGATAAAATGATTGTTAAAAACTGGATGTCAAAAAATCCTGATGTGATTTCAAGTGATCTTCTGGCAAAAGATGCCATAGATTTATTTGAAGAAAAACGAGTACCTTTTATGTCGGTTGTGGATAATGGTAAATTTAGAGGTCTTCTTGCAAGAAGGGATATAAGGGAGGCTGCCAACTGGGCTTTTGCTGCCCAGGATATTTATGAGACCCAGTATTTTAATGAAAAATTAAAAGTAAAAGATCTCATGGTTAGAAAACCTGTTACTCTCAATATTGATGATACTGTTGATACAGCTCTGGAAAAAGGCAAGAAGTTTGGTAGAAGTTTTTTACCGGTCATGGATGCTGACAAGCTGGTCGGAACCCTGTCCAACCGGGATTTTTCCTATGCATTAAAACAACTTCTTGGAGGAGATGAAGGCCTGCATGGAATCTGCATTGAAATAAACGGTGATACAAAGGTTACCATAAAAAATATAATGGAGGATATTTTCAGCCTTGACCTTCAGATTCAGGGAATTTTTACCTTAAAAGATCCTGATACACAGGCAAAACGTCTTACAATCAGGTTTGAAGAAAAATATTTCAAACAGATTACCTCTTTGATTGACCAAAAGGGTTACAAATTGATAGAAGTTATAAAACATTAAAGAATAACACATTTATACTTCAGGCTTTTTAAAATATCAGCCAGCTGGCTTTATTTGCCAGGTTTTAAGCCATGGCAAAAAAAATTAAGGAGTAATTTATGCAGAAGCGATTAATTATAGGTATTGCAGGAGCAAGTGGAGTGATATACGGTATAAGAATGCTTGAAGTCCTTAAAAATCAGGATATTGAAACACATCTTATTATTTCCGATGCAGGAAAACTCAATATCAGGATAGAGACTGATTATGATGTTGATGAAGTCCTTGCCATGGCTGATGTCACATATACAAATAAAGATATTGCAGCGTCTGTTGCAAGTGGTTCTTTTTTGACCATGGGTATGGTTGTTGCTCCCTGTACCGTAAAAACCCTGTCTGGAATTGCAAATTCATTTAATGACAATTTATTGATACGGGCAGCAGATGTACAGCTCAAAGAAAAACGTAAACTTGCTTTGCTGTTCAGGGAAACCCCTTTACATAAAGGACATTTAAGGCTTTTATCCCAGGCAGCTGATATGGGTGCACATATAATTCCACCTGTGCCGGCCTTTTATCACCGTCCCAAAACCATTGATGATATTATTAACCAGTCTGTTGGTAAGGTTTTGGACTATATTGGGATTGAGCATGACCTGTTTAAACGCTGGGATAATTCTCAATTGGATAAACTTATGAATAAATCAAGAACTTCCAGCAAAAAATTGACAGCAATAAAATAAAAATTATTGGCTGCAGACGTTGCAATTAAATTTAATTATATATGCAATACTTGCAACATAATCAATCTGTTAATAGTGTT
>CAZYDL010000086.1:0-11780 GCA_964646305.1 uncultured Desulfobacula sp.
GGTGGAAATATAATTTAATCAGTAAGGATATGTCGGAATGTTTTTTATTGGAGATTAGCATTCTTGTCCTATAATTTTTTATAGAGAGGTTATTATATACTTTAGCGGATTTTGTCTGACAAGGATTGTAAAGGTCTGCTGCTTCCAGTGCAGGTGTGTTTACCTTTTGGGCGCATTTGGGTTTTGCTTACAGGTTTTGATTTGCGGAACGGTTAAGCCGCCAAATTGTGTGAGGGAAGAATGACCGAGTTTTTGGCGGTCAGTGGAGCTAATCTTAGAAGATGTTGCAAGTTCCAACCAAGCGACCGAAAGGTAAACACACCGGAACGGGTCGACGTCTGCCTTGTTATTTGCTTTTTTTTGGCTGATAGGAACACAATGGTTCAGGTGCAAGATAATTGCCGGTTGCTTCATAGGCACGGGCACGGCATCCGCCGCATACATGCTTGTATTCACAGATACCGCATTTGTCCTCAAGGTTGTCAAAGTTTCTTAAAGTCTTAAAAACCTTTGAATTTTCCCACACATCCTTAAAGCTTTGTTTTGTGATGTTCCCACATTCAACGTCAAGAAAACCACAGGTCTGGACTCTTCCAACATGGGAAACAAAACAAAAGCCTGTTCCTGCAAGACATCCCCTTGTAACAGCATCAAGGCCATGGGTTTCAAAGTTTATTTTTGTACCATCTTGTTTTGCCCTTTGCCGCAGTATCCTATAATAATGAGGGGCACAGGTTGCCTTGAGCTGAAGTTTGGTTTTTTTCTGCTGATCATAAAACCAGTTTAAGGTCTCTTCATACTCTTTTGCATTTATTTCACTGTCCACGATATATTTACCTCGACCAGTGGGAACAAGAAGAAAAATATGGTGGGCAACTGCCCCAAGATTTTCTGCAAGGTTTAGTATTTTTGGGATTTCATCAAGATTGGTTTTTGTTATAACAGTATTAATCTGGAATTCAATTCCTGCTTTTTTGGCAAGCTCAATTCCTTTTATAGAATTTTCAAAGGCGTTTTCAAGCCCTCTGAAGGTGTCATGGGATTGCGGAGTTGAACCATCAAGACTGACACTGATTCTTTTAATGCCGGATTCTTTCATTTTTTCGGCATTCTCTTTTGTAATCAAAGTTCCATTGGGAGCCATGACCATGCGAAGACCTATTTTTGTTCCATGGGCTGCAATATCAAATATATCGTCCCTTAAAAGAGGTTCGCCGCCGGTGAGGATAATAATGGGCTGCCCCACTTCTCTTATCTGTTCCAATAATTTAAAAGAAGCTTTGGTGTCAAGTTCATTGTCATAGGGGTGGTCTTCAGCCACTGCTCTGCAGTGTTTGCAGGCAAGGTTGCATCTTCGTGTGGTTTCCCAGGCAACCAGGCGCAGAGTGTTTGATTTGGATGTGTGGTGATTCGGCATTTGTCCATGCCCATGTGGATGATTCATTATTGGTTTAACTCCCTTGCAACTTCAATGGCAGAATAGGTTAAGATTATATCAGCGCCTGCTCTTTTTATGGATAACAGGGTTTCCATGATCATCTCATTTGCATTGACCCAGCCCATGATTTCTCCAGCCTTCATTATTGAATACTCCCCGCTGACATTATAGGCAGCAATGGGAAGATCAATCTCTTCTTTGAGTCTATAGATTATGTCAAGGTAGGAGAGGGCGGGTTTTACCATGATAATGTCTGCACCCTCTTCCACATCCATTGTGGCCTCACGCAGGGCTTCAATGGAATTGGCAGGGTCCATTTGATAGGTTTTTCTGTCGCCAAATTGAGGTGCTGACTCTGCTGCCTGCCTGAAAGGACCGTAAAAGGCTGAGCTGTATTTAACTGCATAGGACATGATGGGAAGATGGGAAAATCCTTCTTCATCAAGTGTTTGTCTTATTTCACTGACTCTGCCGTCCATCATATCAGAAGGGGCGACCATGTCAGCTCCGGCTTGAGCATGGGAAAGGGCGGTTTTTGCAAGAAGATCAAGGGACGCATCATTATCAATAATACCTTTTTCCACAACTCCACAATGGCCGTGATCCATGTATCCGCACAGACAGACATCTGTTATTACAAGTATATCAGGAACTTTGTTTTTTACCTCCTGTACAGCTTTTTGAACAATGGAGTCGGCTGCATAGGCTCTTGTTGCAAGGGGGTCTTTTTTATCGGGAACGCCAAATAAAATAATAGCAGGCACACCAGCATCATGGGCTTCTTTTGCCTTTTTTACAATATAATCACAGGAAAGCTGGAAATGTCCCGGCATGGATTCAATGGGTTTTTTAATATCCTGGCCCTCTATGGCAAAGAGAGGAAGTATTAAATCATCACAGGAGAGTTTTGTCTCTCTTATCATTCGCCTGAAATTTTTATTTGCTCTTAATCTTCGCCCTCTAAAATCAGGAAAAAGCATTATGCAGCTCCTTTATTAAATTTTATTTCTTAATCTCTTCATCTGTAAGATAGCATGCAGGATCAGAATCCCATGGATCATTGGCAACAGATTCTGCCCTTGCCCTGAAATTACCTGCACAGATATCAAGCCATTTGCATCCGGCACATCTGCCTTTAACATGTTTTTTCTTCTCTTTGAGTTTCATTAAAAACTCATTATCAACATTTGTCCAGATTTGTGAAAAAGGTTTATCCTTGATATTGCCAAGGCTTTTTTCCCGCCAGAATTGATCAGGGTGAACTTCGCCGTCCCAGGAGATACACCCAATGCCTCTACCTGAACTATTGCCTTCATTCATTTCAAGAAGTTCAAGAACTTCAGCAGCCCTGTCCGGGTTTTCTTTTAACAGCCTTTTATATACATAGGGGCCGTCGGCATGGTTATCCACGGTAAGAACTTCCTTGGGCAGATTCCTGTCATGGAGATCCTTTGTTCTGTCCATGATAAGGTCAAGAACTTCTCTTGTCTCTTCATGGGAAAGATCTTCCTTTGCAATTTCAGAGCCCCTGCCGGAATATACAAGATGATAAAAACAGGCTCTTGGAATATTTTTTTCTTCAAGAAGATCAAAGATCCCGGGAATATCATTTACATTCCTTTTATTGATGGTAAAGCGCAAACCAACTTTAATGCCGGCTTTCTGGCAGTATTCAATGGCTTTCATGGCTTTTTTATAAGAGCCTTTAACCCCTCTAAAACTATCGTGGGTCTCTTCAAGACCATCAAGGCTGATACCAACATAGGAAAGCCCGATCTCTTTTAAAGCTTTGGCTTTTTTTTCAGTTATCAGTGTACCATTGGTTGAAATTACAGCCCTCATGCCTTTGCTCACCGCATATTGCGCATATTCAACAAGCCTCGGGTGCACAAGAGGTTCTCCTCCCGAGAACAAAAGGACAGGAACACCAAAATCGGCAAGATCATCAATCATTGCCAGGCTTTGTTCATGGGTCAGCTCATTGTTATAGTCAATATCTTCAGACTGTGCATAGCAGTGAACACATTTTAAATTGCAACGTCTTGTCATATTCCAGACAATCACAGGTTTTTTATCTTTTGAAAATTGTAAAAGGTGGGAGGGCATCTGTCCTGAATGCCTTTCATAGCGTAATGCATCTGACGGTTCCACTGTTGCGCAATATAGTTTTGAAATTCCAATCATGTTATTTCTTTCCTGATAAGGTTGTTAAGATAGTTTTCATGGTCTGTTAAAGCAGCTTTTGATATAAAAAATCTGCTTTTTCCTGTTTTTTCACGAATAAGATTAAAGCCATCATAAAAATTATCATATATTTTTGATAATATTTCATCATTTGTTGCATTATGATTGATGAATTGTTCAATGATAAAATCAATTGCATCCTCTTCAAAAACAATGTTTATATCATAACTTTTGGATACTTCGACTTCAATTTCCTTGACTGAATCATGGAATTTTTTTATTTTTTTTACAGCATCTTCAATTTCCAATACATGATTACAAAAATAGAGAGCCACCATATTGCATCGAACCTGGGAAAGGGTTAAACCATGGCGAAGGGAAAATGTTTTCCAATTATCTTTTATATATTTCAGGATATAATCTTTATGCTGTGCAAAGGCTTTTTCATAAAGTTTATCCCATTTTAAAGAATTTTTATTTGATAAAAGATCATCAAGGCAGGCTACAGGGTTATCTAAAACCTCTTGATTTATGGTTAATTTTGAAATTGTATGGGAAGGAAGGTTTTCCTCAAAATCAAGAAGAGCCTCTTCTACAACACTTACAAGACCTCTTGCTCCCGTGTTTTCTTTATGTGCTCTTTTTGCCAGAGTTTTTAAGGCATTGTCAGTAAAAACAATATCAATACCATAGGCATTAAAATCAAGACGTTTGCTTAAAATTACCGGGTTATTGGGCATTTTTAAAATTGAATACAAATCTTCTTGTGTCAAAGTGTCCAGAATACATCTGATTGGAAGTCTTCCTATAAACTCAGATTCAAAGCCAAATTCTACAAGATCCTGAGCTTTAGTTTGCTTTAATAATTCATCATCTTTTTGAGGTTGTAACAGTTTTGAGCCAAAGCCAATATTCTGTTTGTTCAATCTTTTTTTTATAACTTCTGTAAGATCTGAAAAAGCCCCGCTGACAATAAAAAGGATATTAGCTGTGTTTACACGCCGCCTGGATCTTTTACCTGTCCTTTGAAAGGCTTCAAGTTCCTGCATCATGGATACAGGATCATGGGGGACTTTTAAATCAACATCAGTCTCCTCCATGGGTTTTAATAAAGCTCTCTGAACTCCGGTTCTTGAAACCTGGGAACCTATTACATTGGGGCTTGATGCAATTTTATCAATTTCATCAATATAAACAATGCCGCATTGTGCAAGTTCAATGTCATCATTGGCTTCTTTAACCAGATCCCTGATTAAATCTTCAACATCCCCTCCAACATAACCTGTTTCAGAAAATTTTGTGGCATCTGCCTTTACAAAGGGAACTCCTATTTTTTTTGCAATTAATTTGATTAAATATGTTTTGCCAATTCCAGTGGGGCCAAACATTAAAATATTGGATTTAATATTACCCGTGATTTTTGATACACCTTCATTTGTAACCTGGGAATGTCTGATCCTGTTAAAGTGGGTGCATATTTTTGTGGATAGAATTGACTTTGCTTTTGTCTGTTTTACAACATATTGGTCAAGGTAGGCAATGAGTTCCCTGGGTTTAATGTTAAACTTAAGAAATTGTTTTTTCCCCTTTGAAGCAGGCTTGCCGGAAGTTGATTCAGGCTTTGGAAGAACAGACGGTGTAATTATTTTAACATTGCCGCCGAATTTTTTATTTAAAAATTCACCAAGTTCTTTTTCTATTTTTTTTGGATCCTGATTAAGAGGAATCTGATATTTGATACTCTTATTTTCTGGCTCCTGCTCTTTTATGCTTGTTGATATATTATTTTTTTTCATAATAGGCTTAATATAAACAATAATGAGAAAAATTCAAGATGATACCTTAATATGGGTCAGGTTTCTTAATTATCTTTTCTTTGAACATCTCACATGATTTCCCCGAGGATTGAAATACTGTTGAGCTTGGCAGCTGTCTGGTTTTAAACCCCATTGCCTTGCAGCCGTTGGGATGTTGTTTGTCCCATGTTATATAAAAGAATTTACATTTAAAACAATTTCTTCTATATGATTTTGGCATTTAATACCTTTAAAATAGATCTTTGAATAAGCAAAAACTAAAAAAAGCTGCGAACTAAAATTTTGCCCGCAGCTTTGTATTTTTTTTGGTGCCGAAGGGGAGATTTGAACTCCCACGGGTTGCCCCACACGCCCCTCAAGCGTGCGTGTCTACCAATTCCACCACTTCGGCAATCAATAAATTTTGAATTCTGATTGTTTAATAAAGGTATTTCCCTTTAATTGAAAATTAAAAACTCAAAATTATTTTGTCTGTTCAACAGGAATAGCTCCATCCTTCATAACTGAACTATCTGACTGATGCCCTGACATATATGCCAGGGTCAGGGAAGTTACCATGAAAAGTATGGCAACTGCAGTTGTGATTTTAGTCAAAATACTGGCAGGACCTCCTGCACCAAAAAGTGTTTGACCTGCACCACCTCCCATGGAGATTCCCATTTCTGCACCTTTGCCGCTTTGAAGCAGTACAATCAAAATCAAAAGGATACAAAATGTAACATGTAACGCGACCATTATACTTGTCATAATATTTAAAGGTCTCTATATTTAATAATGTTTATAAATTTTTCTGCATCAAGGCTTGCTCCACCAACAAGAGCTCCATCAACATCCCTGATACCCATTAACTCTTTTACATTGTCCGGGTTCACAGAACCACCATATAATATTCTTGTCTTACTTGAAAAATTCTTTGAAAACAGTTTTTCAAGCAGAGAACGCAAATATTGATGAACTTCATCAACCTGATCAGCACTTGCTGTCTTTCCTGTACCTATTGCCCAGACGGGTTCATAGGCAAGAACCAGATCCTCAAGTTCATCCGAACTCAAGCCTTTTAACCCATTTGACACCTGTTTGTCAAGTATTGAAAATGTTTTTCCCTCATCTCTTTGTGCTCCAGTTTCTCCTATACACAATACAGGCTTTAAATTAGATTGTATGGCAGCCTTGATTTTTTTACTAACCCAAAGATCAGTTTCTCCAAAATACTGCCGCCTTTCTGAATGTCCAACGAGGGCATATTCTGCTCCGGCAGCTTTAGTCATCTGTGCTGAAACTTCACCAGTAAACGCTCCCTGCTCCTCAAAATAGAGGTTTTGAACTCCCACTTTTATATTGGAATCTCTTAGAGCCGTTGCAACAAGGGGCAGGCTTAGATAGCTTGGTGCTATCATGACTTCCACATCTGTAAGATTAGAACAAAGCTTTTCCAAATCAAGTGCGGTTTCAACAGCTTCGGGGCCTGTTTTATACATTTTCCAATTACCGGCTATTAAAGGTGTTCTGCTCATTTTGTATTCCTCCAAATTATAATGCGTTGCCAACCATTATTGCAAGATCAATCATTCTATTGGAATATCCAGCTTCATTATCATACCATGAATAGATTTTTACCATATTGCCGTTAATAACATCAGTGCAGCCGGCATCCACGATTGAAGAGAGAGGATTTGAGTTGAAATCAATTGAGACAAGGGGAATATCGCAATATCCCAATATACCCTTTAAATTTTCTTTTGATGCCAGTTCAAGGGCATTATTAATATCCTCTTTTACAAGACCCTGTTTTTCAGTTATTACAACAAAATCCACCATGGAAACATTTGGAGTTGGTACCCGGACAGACAGACCATTGAGTTTGCCTTCAAGTTCAGGAAGAACCAGTGCAACAGCCTTGGCAGCACCTGTGGTTGTTGGGATCATAGATAACCCGGCAGCTCTTGCCCTTCGTAAATCTTTATGGGGAAAATCAAGTATGCGCTGATCACCAGTGTAGGCATGGATGGTGGTCATCATGCCTGAAACAATACCAAAATTATCAAGCAGAATCTTTGCAACAGGAGCAAGACAATTGGTTGTGCATGATGCATTGGAAATAATGTTATGGGCGGCTGGATTATACATATCATCATTAACACCCATTACAATGGTAATATCTGGATTACTTGCAGGGGCTGAAATAAGAACTTTCTTGGCTCCTCCCTCAAAATGTTTTGATGCACTTTCATGGTCCCTGAAAAATCCTGTACACTCACACACAATATCAACACTGGCATCATTCCAGGGGATTTGAGCAGGGTCTTTGCAATCTGAGACCTTGATGGTTTTGCCATCAATGATAATGGAATCTTTAGTAGCACTTACGGAACGGTTAAGCAGACCGTGAACAGAATCATATTCAAGAAGGTGGGCTGTTGTTTTTGTATCGGTCAAATCATTTATGGCTGTCACTTCAACATCAGGATTGTCTAGTGCTGTACGAAAGATCATCCTTCCGATTCTACCAAATCCGTTAATACCTAATTTAATAGTCATTGTTACCTCCTTTTTTTACCATGCAATAATGAAAGAGATGAGATAACAATCTTCATGCTCTTCATATCTTTCATGGTGATTTATAATAAAAAATCGTATGTAGATGACATTGAGCAGATCAAAAATAAATACTAAATCTGTCTGTGGCAGTTATGCTCTTTTTGCTCCTTTTAAAATTCCGCTGGCAAGGGAGATGCTTCTTTTTCCATGTTCAACAAGACATGAAGTTAAAGCCTCCATATCCATTTTTTCCCTTGAGTTAATTGCTTTTAAAAGTATGGGCAGATTTATACCGGAAATCACTTCAACCTGGCCTTCTTCCAAAAAAGAGTAGCTTAAATTTGAAGGTGTTCCGCCAAACATATCAGTTAATATAAGAACTCCATCATCTGCTTTGACCTTTGAGATGCCTTTTTTAATTTTTTTTCTTAAATTCTCGGGGTTTTCCTGGATATTAATTGAAATAAAATCTATGTTTTTGGGATTGTCACCAAGGATAAGTTCTGCTGTTTCAATTAAAGCCTTTCCAAGGTTTGCATGGGTTACTACAAGTATTCCTGTCATATTTTTTTTGTGTCCCGATCAATATCCCTGTGGATAAGACCAGGATTGAATCCTTTTTTGTTAAGATGTTCAAAAATATTTCTTGCAATGGCTACGCTTCTGTGTCTGCCCCCGGTACAACCTATGGCAAATGTGAGGTAAGCTTTATTCTCCCTTTTATATAAAGGAATCAAATAATCAAGAAGGTTTAAATATTTTTTAAGGAAAGTTTTTGTCTCCTTATTGGATAATACAAATTTTTTAATAGCTTGTGATTCACCATCCAGATTTTTAAGCTCAGGTTCAAAATAGGGGTTTGTTAAAAACCTCATATCTATTACAAGGTCAGCATCGTTTGGAATTCCATATTTAAATCCAAAGGAGACAATATTAATTTTTGTAAGAGAAAATGATTTGTCCTTGCCACGAATCAGGCTTAGAATCTTGGATTTGAGTTCATGCACATTAAAATCACTTGTATCAATAATGTAATGTGCAGTCTGTTTTATTGGCTGCATTATTTTTTTTTCAAATTTGATACTGTCCAGAAGGCTTTTCTGGCTTGTAACAGGATGGTGTCGTCTTGTCTGGCTGAACCTTTTTAAAAGGGTGTTAATTTTAGCTTCAAGAAATATGATCTCTACAGAGATCCCTAAAGCTTGAATTGAACATATGCCGGTTGGATAATTTGTGATAAAGTTTTTACTTCTCATATCCATTACAAAGGCAAGACCTTTGATGCCCGGATTTTCCTGTAAGGGAAGATCGAGAAATTTTGGCAGGAGTTCCATTGGCATATTATCCACGCAATAATATGAAGCATCTTCAAATGCCTGGATAGCAGTTGTTTTTCCAGATCCGGAAAGCCCTGTTATGATATAAATTTTTTCCATATTTTAAAACAAATTTTTCCTTAATTTAAAATTTAAAACGCAAAATTAAAAATTGTTTTAAAACTCTTCATCCTTTTCCATGATGATTTCATAGATATCATCCACAGATTGTGCAGAGAGCAGGCCTTTTTTAAATTCATCTGTTTTTAAAAGTTTAGAGATTTGGGCCAGCACCTTAAGATGCCCTCCTGTAGAATCTTTCGATGTCAGCAGCAGAAAGAAAATATGGACTGGTTTATTATCAAGTGAATCATATTCAACCCCTTGTCTGCTCAGTCCGAATCCAATAATAATGGATTCCATAAGGTCAAGTTTGCCATGGGGAATCGCAATGCCGCCACCAATTCCTGTACTACCTAAGCTCTCTCTTTCCAAGAGAATTTCAGCGATTTCTTTTGCAGGCATTTTGGTAATTTTTGAAATTGTCAATGCAAATTCATCAATTACACCTTGTTTGTCACTGGCTTTAAGGTTAGCAATAATAGAGTTTTTATTTAAAAACTGGCTGATTTTCATTTAACTATATTATCCTCTGGGCTGGATTAATCCAAGCTTTCCACTGTTGTGTTTATATAAGACATTAAGCTGTTCACTCCTTGCATTGTTAAAGACAAAAAAAGATTGTTTGCCAGAGTCCAATTCAATTAATGCATCTTCAATATCCATTGGTTTATAGTCAATGGTTTCAATGATTATCTGATCCAGCAGGGGGTCTGAACTATCTTCTGTAAATTGGGCCTGCAGGGATTCATTCTTAATGCTCTGTTTGTTGCCGGACATATGGCGTTTGATTTTCTCTTTATTTTTTTTAATCTGTATGCTGACTTTATCCATGAGAGCATCAATGGATGAATACATGCTTTCAGAATCTTCTCGTGCATGAATTTTAAGTCTGTCACAGATAAGTGTTATTTCTGCAATATGCCTGATTTTTTCCACGGATAGGACAACATTTGCTTCGCCCGGGCTGTCCAGCATTTTATCAAATTTAGCCAGTTTTTTATTTACATAGGATTTTAAGGAATCCGAGGAGTCAATTTTTTTAAAAGTAATAGCTGTTTGCATAAAAAACCTCCCTAAAGTTGTTTGCGTTTGTTGGAAGGCAGTATGTTAAGCACCTTCCTGTATTTAGCAATGGTTCTTCTCGCAATATTAATATCTGCATTTTGAAGAATAGTTGCCAGTTTATCATCACTCAAAGGTTTTGTCGGATCTTCATTCTCTATTATTAGTCTAAGCCTGTCTTTTACACTGGCCGATGCCATTGACAGACCGTTGGTGCGTCCAATGGAAGAGTTAAAAAAAAATTTTAACTCAAAGAGTCCCTGGGGAGTGTAAGCATATTTATTGGTTGTGACACGGCTGATTGTGGATTCATGCATCTCAATGTCTTCTGCAATATCTTTTAAAATCAAAGGTCTTAAATATGCAATACCTTTTTCAAAAAATTCTTTTTGAAATTTTAAAAGACTTTCCATTACAAGATATATTGTTTTCTGGCGCTGGTGGATACTTTTAATAAGCCAGGAAGCAGACTGCATTTTTTCATTAAGATAGTTTTTTGTGTCCTTTGATATCTTACGTCCATTAGAGATTGTATCTTTATAGAAACGGTTGATTTTCAGTTTGGGAAGTCCATCATCATTCATGACAATTTTAAAATCATCCCCATGCTTGTAAACATAGATATCAGGTGTAATATAGGCTGGTTCCTCAGTTGAAAATTTACGCCCTGGTTTTGGTTCAAGATATTGAATGATTTTAACTGCTGCCCTGACATCATCAACAGAAATTTTTAATGCCTTTGCAATTTTTCTGCTATTTCTATTTTCAAGGTTTTTCAGATGATTTTTGATAATTTCAATAATAATAACATTGTCAATACCAAGTTGCTGTACCTGGATAAGCAGTGTTTCACAAAGATCCCTTGCACAGACACCTGGTGGATCAAAGGCTTGCAGTGTTGACAGCACATCTTCCACCTGTTCAATGTCACAATTGAAATTTTGAGCAACCTCTTCGATATTGCTGCAAAGATAGCCGTCTTTATTGAGATTTCCAATAATCATATGGCCAATTTTTTCTTGAAGTTCATCTAACCCGGAGAGCATCAACTGCCATTGAAGATGATCTCTTAATGTTTTTTTTGCAGAAGTAAAGGCTTCATAATTAGGTGCTTCTCTGCTTTCTGATTCTGTATAAATTTTTCCTGTGGAGTTGTATTCATTAATATAGTTTTCCCAGTCAGTATCACTTCTTACTTTCTCCTCAATGGTAACTTCTTTTACAGGTGTTTCTTTTTGTTCCTTGGCATCATCGCCTTCTTTGGCTGTGATTTTATTTTCAGATGTTTCCTGGGTACTTTCC